>JAKAAL010001042.1 GCA_021802375.1 Bacillota bacterium
AAGCCAAACTTGCGAATGTGCTGGGTTTCTTCAGCGGACTGCTCGGCCAACCGCCGCACTTCGTCCGCCACCACCGCAAACCCACGTCCCGCGTCCCCCGCTCGTGCCGCCTCTATCGCGGCATTCAACGCGAGGAGATTGGTCTGTTCAGCAATATCGGAAATGGCTCGGACAATGGTGCCGATTTCATTGGAGCGTTGGCCGAGGCGTTGAATCGCCTCGGCCGCTTTGCCCGTAACGGAGGCAATCCGAGTCATAGCCCCCAGTGTCTCTTCCATTTGCTTGCGTCCGTCCTGGGCGGCTTGTCCCGCTTCTCCAGCCAAACCATCAATATGTCCCACGGCATCCCGCATATGCGACTGTGCTTGCTGCATCGTCGTCAGAGCGTGATGTCCCTCCGTGATGGCGCCCGCTTGGCGATCCGTACCGCCAGCCACTTGATCGCCAGCCGTTTTCAGTTGTTGCATCGATGCGGCAATATGTTGCAGACCTTGGGCAGATTCATTGGAGGCCGCGGCTGCTTCATGCACCGCGCTGGCGATTTGATCGGTGGATTGCGCCGCCTGTTCCGCCAAATCCCGTACCGATTGCGCATGTTTCCGCACTTGATGGCCCGTATTTTGCGCTGCTTGCAGCAGCGCCCGCAACTGCCCATGCATGGTGGTTAGCGCCTGCCCCAACGTGTCTTTGGGACTGGCCAGAGGGGGCGGTTGGGTCAGATTGCCTTGGCCCATCTCGCCAGCCGCTTGACTCAGCACGGTGAAATATTGAATCAGCCGCCGAAATGCCGTGGCCAGGGTTCCGGTTTCATCGTCCGAGGTTTTGGGCACGACTTGAGAGATGTCACCCCCCGCGAGGCCTTCGGCGGTTTGTGCCAACTGGCGCAAGGGGACCGCGATGCCGCGCCACTGCATCCAAAGAGCGCCCAAGGCAATCAACACGGTGATAACCCACGCTACCAACACCGTGTCAACGGTGGCCCCTAGATTGCCTTCGGTGCCGGTAATGCCCTGACTTACAGTGGAGGCCGCCACGCGGTCCATCGTGGTCAACACACTCGACACGGCCTGGGTTGCCGGAGAGTTGGCCACCGTTTGGGTCGCAATGGCTTGGCCGGTTCGATGTCCAAGCACCGCGTTGTGGGTTATTAAGGCATAAGCATAGTATCGTTGCCAGGCCCGTTCAAACTCATCGACCACGCCAGAGTTAATGCGCAGATGCTGCAATGTCTTCACGTCTTGAGCAATGCCGGTTTTGAGTTTTTGGGTCTTGGTCCACTTCTTCGCCGCAAGCGGCCAGTTTTTCATGTTGGCCGCCAACACATAGGCATTCATCACTCCGTCATAATGGTTAAACGTCGCAGCGAGATTGCTCGTCGTGACCATAAACGGTGTTTGTTTTTGTCCAATCAATACCACTTGGCGATGGGCGATCTGCGTACGCCATGCGGCCACCCCGTCCGAAATCCCGAGGATTCCTAAAATGACAATCATCGTCAAAGCCAATTTAAGGCTAATGGATAAGCGAGACCACATGCGTCATATCCTCCTTAATAGGCACCCTGAAATCCCGGACATTTACGTCGTCCATTTTGCCACCGCGCCCAACACCCGTTCCGGCTGGTAAGGTTTGACAATGAAGTCCTTGGCCCCCGCTTGGATCGCCGAAACCACCATGGCCTGCTGCCCTAAAGCGGAGACCATCACCACGCGCGCTTGCGGATCCGACTGGCAAATCGCACGCGTAGCGGCCACCCCATCTAACTCCGGCATCGTAATATCCATCAACACCATGGCCGGATAATGGGTCTGATACACGGCAATTGCCTCTTTCCCATTCGCTGCTTCGAGGACGGTGTACCCCGCTTCTTCCAGTAGCTTTTTTAGCCGCATCCGCATAAAGGCGGCATCATCCGCGATGAGAATTTCCATCGACAGTGACCTCCTTTCGTTCTTCAGAAGTAGAATCCGGATGCGGCAGTAACAATCCATGCACCGTGCGGGCCAGCATCTCCGGGACAAATTTCGTGACAATCGCATCCGCCTCCACTTGAGCCGCGCGTTCCGCGTGCCAATGCCCTGACAGGGATGTGTGCAATAAGACGGGCAATGCCCGAGTACGTGGCTCTTGCTTTAAGCGGTGAGTTAACGTATACCCGTCAAGCCGGGGCATTTCTACGTCGAGCACGAAGAGCTGCGGCAACGTGTTCCCCGCCTCGACGGCATCCCATAACGTTTGCCCGTCTTCAAAACTACGGACAATCACACCTAACGGTTCCAGCGCTTTTTCCACTTGATGGCGTGCAACCCGCGAATCGTCCGCCAGCCACACCTCCTGACCTTTGACGCCGTCGGGGTGGCCCACAGCAGAAGGCGGTGGAAATTCGGGGGGAGAAACCTGGGCTAAAATTTGCTCAAAATCTATTAATTGAATCGGACCCAATTCGGGATGGTCAATCAGTCCCGTCAAACAGCGCGATTCACTGGTAGCCGACCCCAGCACTGTAGGCAAAGGCTCCACCTGCTCCCAACTCACACGATCCATGCGC
>JAKAAL010001043.1 GCA_021802375.1 Bacillota bacterium
GCTTGGGCGTAATCATCCCACTCAATTCGCGTCCGAAGCGCTCCTTCGCCCACAAGGTGAATCGTTTTGCCCACACTCAGGTTGAGCTTTTCCCGATACACTCCCGCTTCAAGATGAATCGTCGTGGGCTCCGAGTCGCCTGCCGCTACGGCATCGAACGCCGCCTGCAGCGTCGTAAAATCGGCTCCGGCACCGGCCCCCACCCGCCATTCAGTCGCCAACCCGATCCCTCGCTTTCGCGACCCGGTCATACCACCAGGAATTATCAATCTTATGGCCTAAGTCGGCATAAAGAGAGCCAAAAAACGCCGAAGAAGCCCAATACTTCGGCGCCTGCTGGGAGCACCTTTGCATATGCGCGACTAAGTGAATTAACGCTAAGGGTTCTAAGGCATCAAACTTCGCCCAACGATGATGCCGACTCGGAAGAAACAGCCCTCGGTGCCAGCGATGGTTTAAGATATTGTCGCCCACCGTCTGGGCTTGGTCTAAAAAAGCCTGCTGGTGCGTCGTGGAGTAGAGCGTGAGCAGGCAAAAAATGGCCAACGGCTCCGATACTTCGATTCCCGCCGCCAGCGTGGGCCCACTAAGGTCTTCAGCGGTCGGGCCAATATCCCCCAGGCCATTGGCTTTGGCCATCTGCCGAGCGACCGCCCACAACTGCGGCTGAGGAGAAAACTGATAGGCTAAGCAATACGCCCACAACATCAGGAAGTCCGCAGCCATGGGCTTTAACACCATTCCTTGTCGGCCATAGTACCCATCGCGATCGAGGCGCAGTCCGGTCAAGCGCATGCCATTGGTCATGATTGGATGAAAGCTGTTGTCCTCAGAATCATAGGCGTAGCGGGCATACGCCAACAAATCCTCCACTGCAATCTGAGCCAAGCCCTCGCCACTGAGCCCCAAGCGTTCCGCCAACAGCAGTTTATTAACCGCCGCTCTGCCAAGGATGGTGCGGATCTGCCGGGCGACGACGACCGTCGCTTCCGTCGGTTGATATGGGGCCAACTGCACCCCAAATTGTGCCTCTGCTCGATCGCCGCGACCCTGCGGCCCGGGCAGCACCGAACGACTAAACTGATAGCCCGCGAGCCCAGTGGCAGGGTGACGCGCTTCAACATAACGCTGAGCCAATCGCTCAGCCCAAACAAGGGGCGCCTCATCACCTGAGAGCGCAGTCAGCATCGCCCCGGCGTAAATCAAATCACTGCCCGCATTGATGAAAGTGAGGCCCTGAGCGGTGAAAAAGACCGGGAGATGACCGTAGGGTCGGTCCCAGACCCCATGGCCAAGACTTGGCTCCACCGGCAGGCCATGGCGAGAGAACTCCAAACGGTCCCAATCCTTGACGTGTGCTTCCCACATGGCATCGATATATTTTGTCGTGTGCGTTGCACTCACCGACCACATGAATTCGTAGTCGGGATAGTGGCATTTGAGTTCATGGACCGGGCCTTTGTCGGGCGCATACACGGTGCGCTTGCTCTCCAAATCGAAGGCCATATGTCCACCCAAACTCAGCAAGCGCCCATGGCGAAGATGGCAAAAGGCATACTCCCACGCCGCTTGGCACGCCTCCTGATAAGTGCTCTGCCCGCTCAATCGGCTTAACCCCTGCAACGTGCGGAACAAAATCTGTTGACTGCCCAAGTTGCTCAGGATCCACTGCTCTCCGGAAACCTGCCAAGTCACAGGCTCGCGAGTATCCACCGCGATGCCATCGACAAAAAGTGGCGTGCTCGACGTGCCCCAGTGATCTCGCCCCTCGGTCAACACCACATCCCCGAATTGACGCACCGCATCCAGATAGCGGCTACTTTGTTCCTCGTCTAGCGTATCCATCCGCCTCTCCCTGGCTGACCGTTCACGAGCCACCTGTTTTCGCCGCTTTCTGCTGCTCCATCTCGATCCCTGCTAATATCAAAGCGGCCACTGCTTTGATTTCGTCTTCCACGACGGGCGAGGTCACATAATACGTATAGGAACCATCCCGGTAGGGCGACCCCCCTAGACCCGACACTGCGTTGCATTGGGTCAAGTGCACGATGCCCTCACCGTCCCGCCGACAAAGGCGGCGTTCAATCCCTTGGTACGCGTTCACGGCAGGCTCGTAAAAGTTGGCCGCTAAGAGGCCTAAACGCATCCCCTTGGTCAAGGCGTACACCATCATCGCCGAGACCGACGCTTCCCGATAGTTGCCGGGGGCGTGCGGACGATCGAGAACCTGCCACCATAAGCCTGACTCCGGGTCTTGAACCCGGACCACCGCCGTCGCCAATTGACTCAACAGGCCGCTCAAAACCACCCATCCCTGATGCGATTTGGGGATCGACTCCAAGAGATCGACCAAGGCCATGATGAACCAGCCCACACTCCGACCCCAAAACTGCGAAGAACACCCCGTATCAGGATGAGCCCAAGCTTGTTGCCGGGATTCGTCCCAGCCATGATACAAAAGCCCGCTTTTAGGATCGCGGGTGTGGCTATAAAGAAGGGTTACTTGGTTGACCGCTTCATCCATCCAGTCGGATTGATGGTAG
>JAKAAL010000040.1 GCA_021802375.1 Bacillota bacterium
TGATAACACTCCGTTTTTGGTTGATTTGGATGACACCTTAATTATACCAAAAACCCAGTATTCATGCGGGTTTTGCGGTCTTTTGACCCATGAACTTTGTTGTGATTTCGAGGTGCGAAAGTCAAGTGGGTATTGCAGAACCACAGCAAACCACTCGGAGGTCTTTTGATTATCGTATCCTTTGCATCGTGATGCAATCTTCATCCTCCGAGTTATGGGAGGATATTCCCGATAGATGTTTGGATCACCCTGTTGGCCAGTGCTTTTTCATCAGCGGTATCGGACCCGGGGTTAGGGCATCTCATCCGAAGGTTCAGTGCGTGGATCCGGTATCCATGCCCGCATACCTGGATCCATATGTTTCACATTATGCCCGAGGACGCGGAGCGCCCCAGCTATGCCGTTGTGGGCTGATGCCCATCTGTTGCCGGCAGGCGACTTAATCGGGGCCGCCGATGACACCTTGCGGCACAAGAGCGGTCGGCATGTGGCTCATGCCGGGTATTATCGGGATGCTGTGCGGACTCGCGCAAGGGGAATCATTGCTACAAGCTGCCCACAAAGCGTGCGTGGGCGCATCCTTAAGTGTGCGCTGGCCAAGCGTAATTCCGGCAATTCCGTCGGTAGATGAGGTGGATCGTATATTTGAGGCTAGGGAGCAAAATTGAGAAAATTGAGGCGATACGTGGAGGATTTGCCTCTGCCCTTGCCCACAGGGAGTGATAACGCGTGAATGTGGTAGTGGATACCGACACCGCTGGTGATGATGCGATTTCGCTTTTAGTCGCCTTGCGTACGGCATGGGTCGTTGTGCACGGTATTACGATTAATGTGGGAAACGTAGGGTTTGACCAACAAGTGGAAAACGCTCTAAAAACCGTCGAGGTAGCCGAGAGAGCAGAACAGGTTGCCGTTTATCCTGGGGCTTCGATTCCGTTGTTGCGGCAATGGGCTAGTGCTGAATACGTCCATGGTTCCGATGGCATGGGCGAAGCTTATTTTCCCCCCGTACGCCAGCGCCCGGAGACTACCAACGCGGTCCAATTCCTCCTGGAGGCTTCGCATCGATGGAAAGGGTCTTTGGTCATTGTGGCCCAAGCTCCTCTTACCAATCTAGCCCTGGCGGTGCGCCAGGATCCAACCTTTCCGTCTCGTGTCGCCCAGTTGTGGGTAATGGGCGGGAGCAGCAACGGTATCGGCAATATCGAGCCGTTGTCAGAATACAATTTTTATGTGGATCCCGAAGCCGCCGCTATTGTATTTTCTGCTGGGTTTAACCTCTATATGGTTGGTTGGGACGTGGCGCTTGAGGCAAGCATAATCCGTCCTGCAGACCTCGATCGGATTCGTCTGATGGATACACCCTGGAGCCGCTTCTTTTTGCAAACGCAAAAAACGACATTAGAGTTTAACCAACGGGATGGGGGCATTGATGGGACCAGTCACCCGGACTCCCTGACAATGGCCATGGCCTTGGATAATAGCATCTGGCAAGAAGGTGCAGACTATTATGTGGCCATCGAGACACGGGGTGAGTTTACCCGGGGCACCTCGGTTGTCGATCGGCTCAACGTCTGGAAGAAGCCTGCCAATGCCCACGTTTGCCTAAAGGCGGATGCTCATCGTTTTAAACAAATGCTGCTGACTCTACTCGAAACGGGCAGAACGGGAATCCAACCTACATAAACGCGGTTGTCCTAAGCCATATCAAAAGACAGCCCGAGGAATTTAGCATCTTCCGTCTGTCATTGACAAAAACGGTAGCTTTTCGAAATATCTACTAACCGCTTCATAAAAAGTAGCTGGAATTGATTTTTCCAATTGACGGAGGTCGATTATGACAGGATCACAAAAACTGGTGCCCGAGCCGTCAACGGCGGGTATTCTCGGGGAAGTGGAGACAGTCGAAATTTTACCGATCCCTGACAATTAGTGCACCATGTCCCCCGGAAAAATGACCATCGTGTAGCTAATAGCATCGGCTTCGACTTCGGCTTCGGCAACCACACCGCTTATCGGAGAACCGTGGTTCCATTTTGGTGTAATCAATTAGATTTTAGCGATCCTGTTGAGTTGGCTTATCGGACTGGTGCTCGCAGGACTTTTTCTGAAACTGAGATGGGAAGTTCCGCTAACGGCACTCGGTGTTGCCCGCAAAAGCTACGGAACTGCGGCAGCGTTTTTATTTTCGGTGCTCTTTACCTTTGTGAACAGGGGGTGGTTTGGTCTGAACGCGGCGGGGGCGGGAGAAACATTGAGCGCCATCACACACAAGTCTAGTGAGCTTGGGTTTGGGATTATCGGCGTGATCCAAGTGATCTTGGTACTGTTTGGTATGAAGTGGTTGGTTCAAGCCTCTTGGCAAAACCGCATTCTTTTTGGCTCCCTTGGTAGGCATTATGGTATCGGTAATGGTCTGTACTCGCAACAAGGAACCGGCAATTGGAACCTGGCATTGTTAGGTGCTCATGCACCAGTTTGAGGTGTCATGGCTACGGTCGATGTCGCTCTAGAATACGATTTTTTGTATAACGGGATCAATGTACGAAAGGTAGAAAAGTTCCAAAAATCAAGGAGGGAAACAAATGGAGTGGCCGGAAAGCTCTCAGACAACTCTTGGACGTGTGGGACAGGAGATCGAGACCGTTGGTGTTTTACCGGTGCCGGATCGGGAACGAAAAATGACCCCGTGGCATCTATTTGTTGTATTCGCAATGGCATCTGCGTCCGCAACAACGCCTCTCATTGGCTCTCTGCTATACAAGATGGGAGTTACCAACATGATTTTGGCTATCGTGTTGGCATTCTTAATTGGTTTGGTTCCTGCAGGACTTTTTAGCGAAATGGGCCGGGAATTACCTCTCACCGCTTTAATTGTCGCACGTCAAACATTCGGCAGAGGGGGGCGTTAGCTTTTGCTATCTTTTTTACGTTCGTTAACGTCGGGTGGTTTGGCCTCAATACCGAGGTTGGCGGAGAAATTCTGTCTTCGATTTTCCATATGCATGGTGAATTTTGGTTCTGGTTTGTGGGAGGCATTCAAATCGTTCTAGTATTGTTTGGAATGAAGTGGCTAGAATACTTTTACCGATACACGTCGGCTCTCTTGGTCGTATGTGTTGGTGCTTTAACTATATACTTGTTTACGCATTTTCGCGTACATGCTATTCCTCCTGTCGGACACACGGCGTGGGGTGAGGCATTAGGCACCATTCTGATTTTCTCAATTCTCTCGTGGACATATAAAATTTCAACGGTATCGCGGTTCGCCGTACCCTTCAATAATTCGGCAAAACGCGCACGATTTTTCTTGGCACCTCCTATCGGGATTATGGTTCCTGTGCTTGTTATGGGATTTGTCGGTATCTTTAGCCAGCAGGCTACTGGCAATTGGAACGTCGCTCTCCTGGGAACTTCCATACCTATTTGGGGTGTTATAGCGGCAGTCGGTGTAGCATTGGCTGTTATCCATACCAATGCTTTAAATCTCTATCCGTCAACGGTGGATTTGCTAGTCGCGCTGAATACCATCAAAAAGCATACCAAATGGGATCAACCTATTTCCACCATCGGATTGGGCATTCTTTCTACACTTCTCGCCATTTATGGAATACTCGCCCACGTTCAAGGATTCCTGAACATTCTCGGTGAGCCTTTTGCGTTGTCCTGGAAGCCTTGAGGGACAAAGGTTTAAGGACAACGCAAAAGGCTCGGCCTATGATCAGCTCTGGGCCATCGGGGGAGCCAGCCGTCATATTCATTTCAATCCGACGCCAGGATTGCTCAGTTGTGCCGATTACCCTGCGTCTATGAGCTGCGGTGGAACGATCGGCGCCTATGGCGCGATCGTGTTAGCGAATAACTGTGTGGCGAAAATGATGGCGAGTTCTGGGGACGAGATCTTACAACGCGACATCATGGCCAATGAGGCGAACAGCATGTGGCCCATTACGCAACTCTCAGGGACAGACCGACGTGGGGAAGCATTTGGCTCTGCTATTTTAGATCCGATGATTGGGGGATTAGGCGCGTTTTCGTTTCGGGACGGGGTGGATACAGGCGGGATGTATTTAGTGCCAAAAGGACGTGCGGCGAATGTAGAACAAAACGAGTTACATTTTCCTGTGTTATATCTGTATCGGAAAGAATTACCGGACTCTGGGGGTGCAGGGCAGTATCGGGGGGGGCAATAGTGGGGAATTGGTTTTCATTCCCCATAAAACGAACCGGATCATCCAGGACACCGCAACATCGGGCGCTGCCGTTCCGACGGGGATGGGACTCTTTGGAGGAAATCCTGCTTGCACAAACGAGTATGTCATGGTTTTTGGGAGTAATGTACGGGAGCAATTGGCTGAAAGTTCTATACCCTGCAACTGGCAAGAACTGCAAGGTCGAGTTGAACGATTGTCGCCAAAGCGGGCGAACATTGTGCAAGAATCGTCCGATGTGTACGTCATTCATTGGGCTGCAGGGGCCGGATATGGAGATCCAATCTTGCGAGAGATTGCTCTGGTTCAAAAAGATCTCGTGGCGGGATCCATTTCCCACGGGACGGCAGAGAAGATCTATGGCGTAGTGTGGGATTATGAACGCGATCTCGTCAATGTCGATGCGACAGAACGACGACGTCAAAAACTCCGACAGTCACGCATCTCGACGTTCAATGCCAATTCAACTCAGGAACGTGTTCAGGAATCCTCACGAGAGTTCGGGAAACGTCTCAGCGGGGCGTTATGGTACAACAAACGAGGAAACTCCTCCCAATGGCAGTGTGGTCAGTGCGGTGCGTTTTTAGGAGAAGGTCGGCATAATTATAAGGTGGGAGCGCACATGAATCGTTATCCGGTAACAGAAGGAAATCGACTGATTGGTGACCCAGCGGCGTTTGTTGATGTCTCCATTTGGTGGAACGAATATTGTTGCCCACATTGTGGTGTGCGCTTAGATACGGAGTTAGTGCGCGAAGGAGACGCTGCCCTATGGGATATTGAGATTAAATTAGGGGAATGACAGCTAAAAAAAGTCCTAGGACACAGGGTGGGAAAGCGGACTATTCGTTGTGCTGTGCGAGCTCGCGGATACTGGGGCAGACGTGATATTCCATGCGTTGTGCAGGGAAGGGGGAGCGAATGGGCGCTCTCAAACCCACAAGGAAAATTCCAGAGAGAGGGTTGATTCATCGATGGCTGTTAAAAATTCTCGTATAAGTGGGTTATACAATAAATCAGTGGCAGAGAGACTAGCGATCGTGGAAGAAATGGTCGGCCTCTCAAAATCAGATACCAGTCGAATTTTTTCTGGGCAAGGTTTGCAGACAACAATCGCTGACCGCATGATCGAGAACGTGATCGGCGTTTACCCCCTTCCTTTTGGAATCGCGACTAATTTCGTGATTAATGGAAGAGACTATCTCATTCCCATGGTAGTGGAGGAACCTTCCGTTGTCGCGGCAGCGAGTTTCATGGCCAAACTCACCCGAGATTATGGAGGATTTGAGACCTCGTATAGCGGATCTTTGATGATTGGCCAGATGCATGTGGTCGATGTGGGCGATCCTTATGGTGCACGCTTAAGTCTCTTGCAGCACCGTGACGAGTTACTCACTCAGGCTAACGCGTTGGATAAAACATTAGTTTCTTTGGGAGGCGGGGCCCGAGAAATCGAAGTGCGGGTCTTAGAGGGAACCAAGAACGGTACTATCGTGGCACTGCATCTTATTGTCGATGTGCTTGATGCTATGGGAGCCAATGCGGTGAACACGATGGCGGAACGATTGGCGGGTGAGGTGGAGCGTATTACCAACGGTCGAGTTTTATTGCGTATTCTAAGTAATTTGGCCGATTTACGGGTGGCTCGTGCTCGGGTGGTGGTGCCATCTCAAGCGTTGGATACAGAAGGGTATTCTGGCGACGCAGTGGTCGCGGGCATTGTGGAGGCGTATCAAGTGGCGGATGCGGATCCCTACCGGACAACAACGCACAACAAAGGTATTATGAACGGCATCGACCCCATTGTGGTAGCCACGGGTAATGACTGGCGGGCCATTGAAGCTGGAGCGCATGCCTATGCCACACGTACGGGCCGTTATCGGTCATTGACAACCTGGGAACGGGACCAGCAAGGCCGCCTGGTAGGAACCTTGGAATTACCGATGGCGGTGGGAATCGTGGGCGGTGCGACCAAAACGCATCCCTTGGCGCAGTTGAGTTTAAAAATTCTTGGTGTGGAAACAGCGGCAGAATTAGCCCAGGTAATTGTTGCCGTCGGATTATCGCAAAACATGGCTGCCTTGCGAGTTCTATCCACCGAGGGTGTCCAGCGGGGACATATGGAATTGCATGCGCGGAATATCGTGATCCAGGCGGGGGTTCCCAGCGTTGCCGCGGACTGGGTGATTGCGGAAATGGTTAAAACGCGCGATGTGCGCGTGGATCGCGCTAAAGAATTGACGAATCAGTGGGAGAGAAGTCGGTAATCGCGGAGAGGCTGTGATGATTGTGAAAACATCGTCGATGATTTGGCCTGAGTGGAGTGTTGCGCGATGTCTCACCACACTCTGTAAAATAATGGCACTGAACCTCGCGGGCACTGCGACTTGAACGGCCCCGATGTGGATATGCACTCCGGGGGCTCGATGGCCCCCGGATTTCTGCAGGTCGGCAGGGACCATTGCGGGCTGGTGGGTGTGGACGTCTCGGAACGAGAGGTCTCCCGTCAGAAACTTGTGTTTCTCGTAGTGTAACTGTTTGATGTTAAGGTGCTAGACTGCACAATACTCTAAGTCACTTTGGTCACCCAATGCTGCGACATCGGCTTTCCACAGGGTCCGTAACTCGGCTAATTGTAGATGGGGCATCCATCGCATGATTCATTCCTAATTGAGGAATAAGGAGATGATCACCTGATCGATTCCCCGTGACAGGTGTGCTGTGTTTTGCGGTTACGGTCGATCCTTATTCCCTTCTTGGACTGTTTTCACGTTGGAGTTACGTTTACATGGACCACCTGCGAAATTCATGGCTATCCCTATGGGCCCTGGACCGTCCCAAACACTTCTGGATAACGGGTCAACTGGTCGGCCCAGGGGCGATCATAGTGGAGAACAATGACCCGGTAGCCGTAATCCGCCAAAAGACTCCGCGACGCCTCGTCCTGTCCTTGTCGCGTAGATTCCCTATGTTGTGGTCCGTCCAAAAAGACACAGACACCGGGTCGTCCTGGCCGTTCATAATAAAAATCAGCTTCGGCATAAATGTCGGATTCCGGCCGATACTGGACGCGATCCGGAAGTTTATGTCCCGCGGTAAATACCGCGGCCAGGAATTCTCCCTCGCCACTAGATTGATCGACATGCTGTCGTAACCATGCATAGTGCTCCTCATAAGACCGGGCCGCCGTCAGGCGCCGTTGGGCTCCTTGCCGCATTTGCAACAGAAAATCCCGAATGACGTGGCGATCCAGAATCCGATGAACCGACTGATTCCCAAAACTTAGCAGACAGTGGTAGCAGGCTCGCATACACCGGTCCGGGCCGTCCGCCTGATCGACACCGGTTGGGGGATCAAAGTGACACAGTTCTAGGGCCGTCTCGGCAATAGCGGCCCAGGCGTCGCCGGACTCAAACAGTTGCGGCCACGTCCCCGTGCCGCCTTCAACATTTTCCCAAAACAACAACCGCGTTTGCTCCCCCTCCCCAATCACTTCCACGGCCAGTTCCTGATCCTCAATGTGAAACGTGAGCTGCAAGGCGCGGTTCAGGGCATAGGCCAAACTCATCAGAAAATCCTCTTGGGCATGTCGCTCCTCTCCCGTCGCGACCCGCAGCAGCAAGACATTGCGGACATCGCGCACATAAGGTCTGACGCCAGTTAGTACCGGGTCCGACGAAGGGGATAGAGCCGCATTGGCTGGTTTTTTGGCCCATTGGCCAGTATTGACGTCTAGGGTAAATCCCTGCCGCGGAAACTGGGCCCGCCGCCACCCATTGTTGATCCGCCACACCTGGGCATGGGGGGCGTGAATGAGGTCCAACAAGGTGACGTCGTTCGCCACTACTTGAGCGTGTTCCTGGGGTATGTCATCGGCAAAGCGGAAGAACGTCTCAATGTCATACCCCTCCCGGAGTCGCTCTTCCTCATCGGAGGTAATGCGCTCCACCTCCCGGCCCATGACGGGTAACATGGCCAACAAGGTATCGATGATTTCGCTATGCGCCCCATCTAGGACGGTTCCACAATACTCACAGCAATCCAACGCCGTGGTCGCAGGGTGCCAATAGCCACAATGACGGCACACCGTGGCCCGTTCCAGGCGGTTTTCCAGGCCATCGGCCGGGACCACCACGCGATCAATTTGATATTTGCGTCCTTCATGATACAACGTGTTGCGGGGACCAAACTCCACCAGTCCCAAAAATCGTGGACGCTGGATACTGTGTGTGTCCTCCCGGACGCGGACCAGGGCCTGCAGAGGGAGTCGGGGAAAATTGTATCCCGGCAAGAACCCTTGACTGGCCAGATACCGATAGGGATAGAAATCCGATTCTGCCTGCTCGCGTTCATTCTCTAAGAGATCCAGTTCATTCTCCGCCATCTTACGCAGTCGTCGGGCTTTCTCCTTGTCTTCTCGGCTGGCTCCGGGCCGGGTTGATTCCCGATCAGCCGTATCACGCTGCAGCATAGCCGCCTGATATAATTCGCGCCACGCATTGAACGCCTGATCAAAAACCTGGGGACATTCCCTCAACACCTGACGAATCTGCTCGCGCTCCCAAGGCGGTGGATGGCTCACCGTAGCCATAATACGTGCAGCTGATTCTTGCAGTTCGGCGAACGCCGGCTCAGACACATGCAGACGGCCGGCAATATCCGGCTGCAGGGGGTAACCCGATTGCCCCAGATCCAGAACCTGGGTAATACTATGTCCGAGGTTTATGCCGGTTTGAGCCAACCACACGGCCTGGAGGTGGGCTAAGAGGAGTTCGGGATTCGACAAATCCAGTCGGGCGGGAGCCACCGCGCCCGACACCATGGCTTGAGGTCGATCGAAAAAGTATTGGTCATGTGCACTGGATTCACTGGCAAAGGTCACCACTAAGGCGGATTGGCCACCCCGCCCCGCTCGGCCACTGCGCTGCGCATAATTGGCCGGCGTGGGCGGCACGTTGCGCAAATGGACGGCACTGAGATCACGGATATCGATCCCTAATTCCATTGTGGGTGAACAAAACAATGCGGACAGATTTCCCGTCCGAAACGCTTGTTCTCGGTCTTCCCGTAAGAGACCGGGAACCTGGCCCGTATGTTCACGCCCTTCCAACTGTCCTAACTGCTGAGCCACGTCCTGATAGAGGCGTTGAAAATAGCGGTTGGGCTGACGCTCCCGTTCTTCAAAACGACTCTCGGTCATCCATTTCATGCGAATGGGATCGGGGGGGACCGGAGTGCCGTTTCCCACCTGCCAGAACAAACACCCGGCCAGCAATTGATAACCGGGTTGCGGCAAGGGGCCGGTGACCCTCGTCAAATACTGGCCGACGAGGATATTTAGAAGGGTGTCCAACAGCGTATGGTAGTCACTTACCCCCAGAGAATGCCTCTCCCCCCAGGTGTGTCCCCGGCGTAAAAACCGTCCGAGCGCACTGAGAGGACCCAAACTGCGTGCGTGCATATCCGGACTGTTTCCCACAGGACCTGGGGTAAAGTACCGGGCTTGCTGCGTGCCCACTCGGTCTCCCAGACGCCAAGGACTACGCAAATTCTGTTCCACGTCGTGTTGAATTTGATCCTGTTGGGAAGGGGTCAAAACCGGGGTCTCAATGGCTAACTCCCGCCGGAAGTGATCTAAGATCGCCTTCACCACCTCATAGCGCCTGGGTGGAGTGCTGCGGGCCAACAGCGGATGCCCCTGCCACACTGTCTCGTCGCGGACAAACATTTCTAATGCGTCAAAGTCGATCCGTAACAACCCACATTGTTCCAGATTCGGTTGGGCCACGCGCCAACCCCGGCGGAGATCTTCATAAACCCGGTATTCTAACAGGCGCAAGAGGGCTCGGTCAGCTCGGGCCCGACCCGGTCCCGCACTCACCCCCTCTTTGGTATAGGCCCGGGGATCCAGGGCGTAGGCCTTCAAGACCTGTTGAGCGATGGCATCCGCCCGAATCGGCTCGGTCTGTGATGCCACAGCTCGGTAGAGGGCCGCCCGGAATTGTGCCGTTTGCACAAAGTCGTTGAAGTGACCGGCTTGCAAAGACGCGTCTTGACGGTTATCGGTAAAACTCAGCAATTTCGCGGATTCGGCTCCGACGTCCTGATCCCGTAATCCGGTCACCGTGGCAATGGTCGTTAACGTCGTGGCGGTGCTGCGCCCGGTTTGACTAATGCGGGTCAACTTGCGAAAATCGCTGCTGCGCCGATCATAGGCCACCCCACAGCGCAGGCAGACTAAAAACGGTGCACCCAAAAACCACGTCACCACCCCATCCGGGGTTTCGTGTCCCAACGGATCCAGCAGGAGTCGCCGGGGCACCTCGGTCTGGTAGTCCCGTTTCACTCGACGCCCCGTGGGTGTCTCCTCAAACCAGTGGTCGGGTAACTCCTCTAGGCGGTTGTCATCCCACAAATTGGCCGAGTCTACCGCCACATATCCGCGGCGCCAACCTGATTCCGGTTCCGCATTCGTACGCGGCTCCACAAGATGTTGTGAAGGATCATAGTCGACCGCATAGTATTCTTGACCGCATTCCCGACAGAAGAGTAAATCGAACAACACGCGAGAGTGGTGATCAGTGTCCGGGGCATACCGCTGGGGTTTCAGCGTCAAATGCCGGTGATCGGCCTCCTCCAATGTGGCGTATACGGTCCCCCCGCCTGCCAAAAACTGGTGCAAGCGAAAAGCGAAGAGCGGGGCCTCATCTTCGCCGGACAATCGATTGCCCTGATCCAGCCACGCCCGCAAGTGCCGTTCCGCTTCCTCCGAAGACAGGTCAGCCGCCTTGGCCACTTTCTGGACTGCATCAGCAACCCGCAAGGGATCGCGCCGGGTCAGGTGGGGGGGATTCACTTCCAGCCCCAAATGCAGTTCGATCCAGGCGGCCGCCGGATGCTGCAAAAAGGTTTCCACTGTGTCTGGCACCGCCTCACGCAAGGCAGCCCGTAAGGCCTCGGAAGTGGCCGGAGGCTGGCCTTGTGTGCGCCGGCGGAGGGTTTCATCGACCACGTCCGTGGCGCGGATGTCTTCGCCGAACATGGTGGAGGCCACCTGAGCCGCCACGGCCTGCCGATCCACCCCGGGGCCCGGAGACACCATGGTGGCACTGGTCCCAATGCATTGAAGACGGGGATTGCCACTGCGCTCTTTGAGTCGCCGTATCAGCAAAGCCACATCGGCCCCTTGTCGTCCCCGGTAGGTATGCAATTCATCAAAAACCAAAAATTGCAAATGGCGAGTGGCTTGCGAAATGAAATGCCGTTCGCTGGGCCGGGTCAGCAGCAATTCCAACATCACATAGTTGGTTAATAAAATGTCGGGTTGTTGATCAAGAATCTGCTGCCGGGTCTCTCCCCGCACATCCCCCGTATAGCGATTCATGGTCACCGGAGCCGGCTGGCGATCGGTCCAGGCTTTCAGCGTCTCATATTGGCTGTTGATGAGGGCATTCATGGGGTAGACAATCAAGGCACGAATCCCCTGGCCATACTCGCCCGATCGGACCACCCAGTCGTAGATGGGCAAGAGGTAAGTCAAACTTTTTCCGGAACCGGTCCCCGTCGTCACCAGATAAGATCGGCCTTGTTGCGCATGCTGTAAGGCCTCCCATTGATGCTGATACAAGCATAAAGCGGCCCCCTCGGGTCCACGAAAGAAGCGGGCCGTCTCCGGACGAAGATCCCCCCGGCTGACCAGATCATCCAAAGAGGGTCCGGCGGCAAACGCCGGATTGAGTTGGAGCAAGGCTTCGGGCCAGAGCACGCCCGAGTCCAGTTGCTCCCCCACAAACCTCGCAATCCGGTCGTCATACACCCGGACAAAGCTTTTCACATAGTCGGCATATTCGTCCACCACCTGATGCCGTAACCGAAACACATCCATCTTCAACCCTCCCTGGGATCTTGGCTCCCTCGTTAACCCGTCGTGCGAGATTGATCGGCTTGATGGGGAGCCACCTGATCGTAGGCGGTCAACACTAGACGCCGGGTGCGAAACTCCCCGTACTCCTGCATCTCGTTCTTTTTCAGCACCCGAAAGGTCTCCCCGGGAAAGGTGGGCCCCATCACGTCCTGGGGATCCAAAATATACCGCAGCTCATCACGCGTCAGCCCATAGAGGTGGGCATAGTAGGCGTCAAGTTCGGCGCGCACCTGGGCCCGGCGCTCGGGATTCCAGGGAAACGGGGGACCCTCATAGCCCATATCCCGGGCAAACGGTGCCAAATCGTCAGCCGTATAGGTCAGCTCTAATACCCGAGGCGTGATAAAGGTCAGATCCTCGGAGGTATACCACGCAGGGGGCAGCACAGGGAATTGCTTAAGAAGAAAAAACGTAAGATCGGTTCCTCCGACTTTCTGGCGTGCGACAAAATCTAAACAAAGACTATTTAAGTTGCCTAACACGCAAAGCACTTTATCACTCGTCGGCACTAAAATAATTGGTGCCTTGTGCCCAACGCCCGCATACGGCAGGACACTGGCAATCGTCGTCCGTTCATTAGTGGCATTAGTAATATCTCGAAAACCAACAAACCACCGATAGGGCCAATCGGCCGGAACCCGCGCCGCGACTTCGGCTTCTTCCACCCAGTAGCGCGGCGTAATGCGAAAGGCGGGGTCGTTTTTTTCCGTAATGGTCACGTCCCGGCTGGCGGATCCGTCATAGGTCGCCCAGCGGTGGTCAAATTGGTGAAGCAGTTTGGCTTCATACAGCGGCACCCGGTGAGGACCCGGTTCGGAC
>JAKAAL010001044.1 GCA_021802375.1 Bacillota bacterium
GATCGGCTGGAGCATCTGGAACTTTCGACGGGATTTCGGCATTCTTGACACTGACCGCCAGGACGTGGCCTACGAAGATTGGCATGGCCACAAGTTGGATCGCCAATTGCTAACCTTGCTGCAAGCGTATTGACCGACTCTAATCTTACCCCTTGGTTAGGTTGTCCGACTCTCGGAACAAACGGTTCGCCGGCTATTTCTGGACTTATGTTGACGGGAACGCCAGCCCAGATGTTTCTTTCCTGAACGGATTTGGCAAGCCCGTCAATACGAGCCAATTTAGTGATAGCGATGATGACCGGGCCTATGACTTCAGGCCGATCTTCTCGAAAACCCGACGAGCCGCGAAGGGTTCCTCGGGTTTTCGGATTAGGTGATAAAAAGTTCCCGCTTTATGGAAGCTTTATGGTATGCCATGCCTTTGCGTTGCTCAGAAGGCCGGTATAGAGTTGTCCGGTTAAGACAACCCAAAGGCGTTGGGGTGTCGCGTAGATTTGGGAGACAGGCCCGGGGGACGGCAAGGTCCGCTTGTCCAACTTCAGTGACGTCCACGCCTTCCCACTATCAGTCGTTGTCAGCAACTTCCAATCTCCCATAGCTTGGCCAATTACGACCCCGGAGGTGGCGCTTATCATAGCCGCCGCCACGCTGTGGGTTAATCGCAGAGGAAGGGCGACAATACTAGCGGTCGTCTGAGTTAAGCGAATCAATTCTGGCCCTTCACCAGAGGCCACCGCAACCCAGCCGATGCCATTCTTCCACTGGGTGTTGTCGATCATCACGCCTTCTTCTTCTTGGCGCCGAGGCAGCCCTCGCACAGAGACCGGGGCCCATGCCCTTCCAGCATTGGCTGTCTTCCATAGAAATGGTCCGCCCGCTGTGGTGGATATGAGATAGCCGTGGTGACTTCCCAGCAGCTTAAATGCTTCCGGATCGCCCGAGGTGGGCAACGTGGCCTCCGTATTTTTCGGCCACCAGGCTACCGTGGTCCCCAGCGGTCCAGCGATGGAATGGGCAACACGCGTCCAGCTATGGCCGTTGTTGGGGCTAATCCATAGCAGTTTGGCCGACTGAAATGCCGCCTCAGGCCCCCAAGCTAACAAGGCCAACGTGTGCGACCCTATGCTGGCGGCGCGCAGACCTTGCGCCCAATGCGGATGTGCGCTCAACAGCCTAGGCAACGGTACCGGAGCCCAGGTCGTGCCCCCGTTGGTCGTTGTATACAATTGGTTGGCAATGGAGACCGCCCACGCATCTGAGTACGCCCGTACTAATTGTACGGGATCCATGCCGCGCGGCCATCCGAGATGCGTCCATGATCGGCTTGGCCCCGGGGTGGACCATAAGGCTATCTGGGATCCGCTCTGAATCACCGCCCAGACGTTCTGACCAGATCCTACCATTTGTAGAACGGTCGCCTTGGGGCGGATGACGGGCACCGAGGGGATCGCTCCCGTTAGCGCTATCAGGGCGGTGATTGCCGCTAGGTTTATGGCTGCAGGGTTCGCTCGGCCTAGGCGTCGTGCGGACATACAAATCACTTCACTTTCCTTAGCAAGTACCACTGCAAGTACAACGCCACGACGCGCGGAGTGGTTACAAGTCACGTAGAGGATTGAGCGCCAAATTCTTAGCCCATCATCCTGCTCGTTAGTGCCATAAGCACGGCGACACTGGCGAGCGAATCTCTTAGGTCACACTTGCCTCCATTAATGCCATAAACAACGTGCGGCCGAAGTGCCGTCCCGTTCATGTTAATATTCGGACAGGCTCGGCTGAACGTGAATCGGCACTCTTGGCTTCTTCACTGCACGACCATTGGTCTCCAGGATGTCCAACTCCGGCCCCCGTCGGTCGTCTTCCAGACTTGTGAACGAGTCAGCGTACTGCCCCACATCCATCAGATCTCTGCGGTGACAAAGTCGAGGTACTTCGTGTCATTCCCCGTCTTGCCGAGGTGGAGAAAGTGCCGTACCTTGCACGGTCCAGAGCCGTCCACCGGTCATCGAACGCCAGAGCTTCGTCGCGGTGAGAATCCAGACGACTTGATCTCCAATCATCTGCCCTATACAAAATGAGTGCCCGATGATGGGCGTAGTGGATAGGCCGCTCCAGTGCTGCCCCCCCCGTCATCGGTCCGGAGTATAGCGAAGAGCCCCATGGTCGTGAGTAAGAATGCCATGAGCTCCATCGAAGGCAGGCAGAACTCCAGTTAAATTAAACCCCGAGATTAGGTTGACGGAGGCGGCGGTCCAAGTACGTCCGCCATTAGGCGTGCGTTCTACTATATGCACACCGGCCACGGGGAGGTTCACATTATTAGCCTGAAAGACCATCCAGCCGTTGCTGGCACTATTGTACGTGACCATGCCGCCATCGACCCCATGGGCGGTTTGATAGACGCGCGTCCAGAAGTGACCGCCATTTCTGCTCGCAAACACTGCACCCAGGGCGCCGCGGAATCTTGCCATTGATTGGCGAATGTCACCAAATGGGTGACGAAAATCACCTGGATATAGCTCTCCACCAGTGCTT
>JAKAAL010001045.1 GCA_021802375.1 Bacillota bacterium
ATGGGAAGTTGAAACAAAGTGGGATTATGGAAGGTGTTAACAAACTCAAATGGGGTAAATGTGGGGGCTCGCATAGTGCCAAGATTTGTTGCCTTGTACTTTTCTGCGAGTTTCAAGTACCGAGGATATTTAGCAGACATCAGGATACGTGATGCAGAAACCGGAAGATCGGATACAAGATTATCCAGATGATCCCGCAACCATTGTTGTTCTGCTCGGGTGGAAGGGCCGAAGTATACCTGTTCCCATTGTCGAAGCGGGGTAGTGGGGATAAGATGATGATGGATTATTTGCCAGCGGAATACTGCTCGATGATGCTGCATGATGCCGGGAGACATGTCCCAGAAATTGATATAGCCAACAGCCATTGTCCAGGTTACACGGGATCCCGCCACATGGAGAGCACCGGGAATTGTCTGATTAGCTTTGATTGGGGTGAAGCAAGTAGACTGCAGTAAAGAAGCCCAAGTGCATCCCGAATGAGCATTAGACAAAAACAACTGTTGGATATTCTGAGGAAGTTGGTTAACCTTTGGATCATTCCAGGTAGTACGCATATCCGCATGAAGGACAGCACCAGTAGCCAACAATCCTCCCACAGTCATTCCCAAGACGCCACGCTTCCATTGCCATAACACCACCCATTCCCCCTTTTTTAATGCCCTGGATAGGTAACTAACATTACACTCGAATGGAAGTATACCACAAATGCCCTCGCCCCGATCCGATAAAAAACACCACCCTATGAATCACTCAGCGGGTGGTGTTGCCGTTTGCGCAATGAGGGCCTTTTGCTTCTGTGCAATGCGATCCTCCAACCATTGAAACAATGCTTTCCAACGATCTTCGTCTGTCATCGGCGTTACCCGTGGTTTAGCCAATACATCTTCCACCCCTTTCTGTGAATGGATTGTACCATAGGTTTGGAATGGTTTGCAATATCATGGGGGCGTTGACAGATCCCGCCGAATTCCCTAGACTTTTGATAACTATGCGGAAGGTGGGGAACGTATGTCAGAGGCGCTTCGGGTGTGTATCTATTGCCGGGTATCGACGGAAGAGCAATCTCAAGAAGGGGTGAGCCTTGGAGCGCAAGAAGATCGCTGCCGGGCCTTGGCGAAAGCGAAAGGATGGACGGTCGCCCAAGTATATGTAGATCCCGGTTTCAGTGGCAAGAATCTCCAACGCCCGGCCCTTCAGCGTCTCGTGCAGGATGCTCGTGCCGGGATCTGGCAGAGTGTCGTCGTGTGGAAACTCGACCGCTTATCCCGCCGCCAAAAAGATCTTCTCTATCTCTTAGAAGATGTCTGTGAACCCCATCACATCGGAATCCAAAGTGTCACCGAGCCGTTTGACACGACCACGAGTATTGGCCGCGCCATGCTCGGGGTCCTCTCGGTCTTTGCCCAATTGGAACGAGAAACGATTGTGGAACGAGTCAAGATGGGACGCCGCGCTTCCTGGCAACTGGGTCGGTGGCCCGGGGGGAAAGTGCCGTATGGGTACCAGCGCGTGGGGCGAGGAGAATTAGTACCAGATCCCGTCACCAGTCCCATTGTGCAAGAACTCTTTCAACGAGCCGGGGAGGGACTGGCCCCCTTAGCCCTCGCAACCGATCTCAATACGCGGAAGATCCCGCCGCCCGAAGGCGGGGAACGCTGGTGGGATAATGGGATACGCGATATTCTAAAAGCCCCGGTTTACCGGGGATGGGTCCAGAACCGGGGGGATCAGCGACCAGGGAAACATCCCGCGCTCATCGATGAAGCCCTGTGGAACCGGGTCCAAACGTACCATGAGCAACGAAAAACCGGAAAACGCCAACCACGGCCCGAATTCCTGGTGGATGGCCTCCTCACCTGTAGCCTCTGTGGATCGGTGATTCGAGGGCGGTTAACCCGCCCTAGTTCACGGCCTTCTTCTAGTTATGATGACCCTATCCGACGCTATCGATGGTATTATGCTTGTAGTCAGCGGACGCGGCACTACCACCAGGAATTGCGGGATCCCCCCTGCCCGATGCCATATTTGCATGCCCCGAAAGTCGATGCAACCATTCTACGACAACTCCAAACGTGGCAGGCTGATCCCACCGCATTTCGGGCGGCCTATGCCCAATGGTGGCACCCGATCCCCCGCGACACCATTCAACACCAGCGGGATCAGCTCCAAAAGCAACAAGCCCAACTCAATGCCCGCGTCGAACGGTGGTATGATGCGTATGAAGCCGGGACGATTGACCCCGTTATGTTACGGGCACGGGTGGATCGAATTCGGCAGAGCCAGGCCAGTATCGAACAACAACTCGCCGCATTGCCTACGATCCCGCCAACCCACACCGGCGATCAAGTCCAGGCCCTATGGCAAGAATTCCAAACGGCTTTTCAGGAATGGGACGAGATCCCGCCATTGGATCGCCAGCGCCTAATGCGCCTCCTCCTCGCAGGAGGCACCCTGTATCCCGATGGTCGGGTGGATCTGCACCTTGCAGAAATCTGGCGGGATCCCAGACCCTAAGCCCTGTCTCATGCCT
>JAKAAL010001046.1 GCA_021802375.1 Bacillota bacterium
GAAGACGAGCTGGGTTTGATGCTCTTTGAAGCCGCGTTGCGTCATGCGCGCTACTGCCAGCGTGCTATTGATGAGGGCAGTTGGGACCTGACGGTGGTTCACGGCGGATTTGTGCAAAATGTGATGGCTGGGTTAGTGGATACCATGAATCGGGATCATCCGCAGGCAGAGCCCATGCGGCAACTGTATCTCTATTGCTGGCGTCAGGCTATTCGCGCGCAGATGGAACATCACCGAGAAGATCTCGATGCCGTGGTACAGGTATTAGAGAATCTTATCGCGGGCATTAAGGGACATCTGCACCGGAATGCTTTGGAGGAGATTCCGCCGGCGGAGTCGATTAATTTTTCCGGATGATGCCGGGAGTGCGGAATCGAGGGTTGATGGGAAGTTGCGCCAGTACTCTCGTAGCCGGTGCAGCATGGGGTGGAGAACCGGGGTAAGCGCCCCTATTGTGGAGTGACAACCGGCGGGTGAGCGTGGAGAAAACCGTGAAAATACTTGTTATGTGCCGCTTCGGCAGGTGTGTTGATGCCTTCATCTTTTAGGATTAGCATTGTCCGACCTCCGGGTTATGCCCATTCGGACGCGTTTCGCGAGGTCGCCGAAACGGTGCTGTTTGGGTTAAGAAATCTGGGCTATGCCGTAGAATTATCGGAAAATCAGATCACGCATACGCCGCGCACCATCGTATTGGGGGCCCATATGCTGGCTCGGGGAGCGGTGGATAATCTACCACCATCGACCATCATTTACAATTTGGAACAAATTGACCCCAAATCTGAGTGGTTGCATGGATCCCTGCTGGATTTAATCCAGCGGTACACCACCTGGGACTATAGTTCACAAAATATCGCAAGATTAACGTCTGCGGGCTGGGGGAGACAACTGGTCCACGTCCCGATTGGGTATGTGCCGCAAATGACGCGTATTGTTTCGGCACCGGTGCAAGACCTGGACGTCTTATTTTACGGATCCGTCAATGCCCGACGTCAAGCTGTGCTAGATGAACTCATCGCCGCAGGGCTGCGTGTCGTCACGGGATTCGGGATATACGGACGGGAGCGCGACCAACTCATTGCCCGCGCGAAAGTCGTGCTGAATATCCACTATTACGACGCGGCTGTGCCCGAAACAGTGCGTTTATCCTACTTATTTGCGAATCGGAAGGCGGTGGTGAGCGAAACGGGCCCGCTGGAAGAAATTGGGGCCCTGGCTCATGCAGCAGTCTACGTTCCGTACGAACAGTTGACGCGGGCGTGTATCGCGTTATTGACACATGACACCTTGCGGAAACAACTCGAACAACAGGCCATTGGGGTGATGAGTCAAGTAAAAGAAGAGGCGATCTTGACTTCAGCATTGGCTCGATGAAGAAATTAATGGGGCTCGGATCAATTATCGGACTGACTGATCATCTGGGGACTGGGGGAACACTGTGGAATTCACCATTGAAGATAATGAACGAGACGTGTTGCTCCGAGAATTCGTTCAACGGCAAACCGCCTTCGGGAGGAATTGTGACGCGTGGCAGCACCGGATGGTCAGTGCAGGGAAGTCGGTGACCCTATGGTGGGACCTCGTGGCCAAAACACGGCGGATCGTGGTATGCGGGGATGATACTGGGATCCTGACGGTTGGATTGCTCATTCGTGGCCACTCGGTGGTAGGTTGTGGATCCGATGCGACTAGCCAAGAGTGGATTATGTTTCGGGCGGCGTCGGCGGGCGTGGAAAGATTATATGCTTGGGCAGAGAATGTGGAGTGCATCGCCTCTGAGAGTCAGGACTTGGTCATTATTATGGCGGCGGATCGTGCGGATCTGGGGGATCTCAGCCGACTACTAGGTCATGGGGGGATTCTATATTACCCGGCAACCCCGAAAGATTGTGCCCCTCGCATTAAGGCGAGCGCGCAAGCGTTGGGCTTGCTCATGCACGCGGTCAATGGCCATCCTGTGGTGATCAAGTCGCCTCCGATCACGATTTTGATGCCGGTGTATAATGCCTCAACAGCAACTCTGAGCGCCCTGTTTAGTGTCTTACAGACCATAGCGTCCCTTCCTGTATCGTTGCTGGTGATCAATGACGGCAGTACCGAAGCGGGACTGGCGGAGAATATTCGTACAGTGATGAAAAAACATCCCCAGGGGACCTTCGTGGACCGATCGGATAATTGGGGGTTCATTCGGACAGTCAACCAAGGTTTCACCAAAATTCCTCGACATCACGATGTGATTTTATTAAATAGCGATGTGATCGTGACTCCAGACTGGATCCCCAAGTTGTGCATGGCTGCATACAGCCAACCTCAGGTTGCCACGGCGACGCCGGTATCCAACAACGCGTCGATCTATTCGTTAGATGTAGAGCAATCGTTGCTTATGCTGTGCAACCGGGCATTGGAACACCGCGACGGTCCCCCACGGCATTATCCGGTGATCCCGACAGGCGTGGGATTTTGCCTCTACATTCGACATGAGGCTCGAGAGCTACTGGGAGGATTTGATGAAATTTATGGTGCGGGGCA
>JAKAAL010001047.1 GCA_021802375.1 Bacillota bacterium
ACACGCGGCCTTGCGATTAAAATTAATAACCATGTAGTTGGCACCGAACAGGTAGGTCGAACTTTGAATGTCGTTGGGTAAGTTCACATGCCCCAAAGACGGTGGAAGATAGCCCACGGAAATACTTCCATTCTTAAGACCCAACACTTCGTTGCTCGAGGATGTCTCGTACTGGAACACCAAACGAGAAATCGATGCCTTGTGACCACCAAAGTTTTTGTTGGGGACCAGCGACCAGTAATTATTGGGTTGCCATGACTGGAAATGGAAAGGGCCGTCCACCACTTTGTACAGTGGATTGCTTGGGGAATTGGCCACTGATTGGAGGAATTGCAGTTCGTGGTTCCAATGTCCCGGATACTTGTCCCATACGGCTTTTGGCATCGGCCAGATTTGGGTCAACCCATTATGGATGAACCAGGTTGGATTCACAGCATGGCCCAGGTGGATGACTACGGTGTTGGGGCCCTTGGCTTGAACGCTTTGCCACAGGGCGGGGACGCCTCCACTCCCTGCTGCCCCATAGGGCCAGGGCGAATGCGATGATGAGGCCGCTTTAATCAGATTCCATGTGAACACAATGTCCTGGGCTGTGATCGGGGAACCATTGGACCATTTATATTTGTGGCCAAGGGTCACCGTAAAGGTGGTTTGAGCGGAATTCACTCCGATATGGGTAATAAGCGATCGGGAAAAGTCGACTTGGCTTGACTTATTGAGATAGACCATGGGTCGATACATCAAGAAATGCACATCGAGGTTATACGAAGAGTAGGCGGACGCACTAAATACCGGTAGGAACCAATTGGGAGCAGCCTCGGGTGGCAATGCCACCACTACCGTCCCTCCTCGATGCGTGGTTGCTGTGGTCGAGCCCGTCCCACAGGCCGAGAGGCTAGCCATCAAGACCAGGGTGGCGGCTAGTTTTAATTTATTGCGGACTCCCGGCATGGCTTTATCCACTCCTTCGATTGGTCCTTCGCGAAATTTTAGGGTGATTAACGGCTAGTATATGAGGCCAATCGAGATCATGTCCAATGCTCATTTTGGTGGGTGAACAACCATAAAGGATCTAGATGGAACGTTTTCTGTGGGGATCGGTGGCAGGGTATGTTGTGCCAACTAGGTTATTTGGTATGCGCCGGAATGTTTCACGCCAGAACTGTGGTGAGGTCATGCTTACTACCACGGTCAGGGGGTTCCCCTATGCTTAGCGTTTCTTAAATACGACGTGCCATTTCGTACCTCCGTTGGCCGTCGTCAAGAGCCATTCTTGCCGAAAATCTTTCGTGGCCAAAAACACCTCCCCGCTGCGGGTAGAGAAAAACTGGATCGCCTGAATGGCGGCCGTCGGGGGCAATTTGGTCCCTTTTGGGTTCAGGTGTTGAATGGCCCAGTGGCGGCCCCCGTCTCGGGTGTGAAGCAATCCGGTCGGGCCGGCGGCCCATCCGGTGGTAAGTGAGACAAAATCCGGGCGGACCCACTGATCTTCGTTATTGAGGATGGCGGGCAAGATGGTCGGGTCTGGGTTTGAAACCCAGGTGGCTCCGCCCGTCTCAGATCGCTTCAGGGTCAGCCCTTTGACGATTCCTGTTGGTGAAGTTTGGATACTAGGTAGGATCACCTGCTGACCGAATTGAAACGGGGGAATCAGTGGCGCATTCTGACTGGGGAGAATCCACGGCGCTTGGGACTGCCACTGGGCCCCGGAGTCGGTCGTGCGGTACAGGGTGACAGGGGTGGTCGATGACTGGGATGCCATTAACCACCCGTGGGTTGGATTCGTAAATGTTATCAAAGCGCGACCTAACGGCGGCGTCTTTAGAGTATTCTTGATGACAACGGTCCACACGGCGCCCCCGTTAGTGGTCGTGAGAAGCGCTCCGGTAGAAGAATTCATCCCCTGTATGGGGGCGAGCACCAACCATCCTCGCTGTGGGTTCTGAAAGATGACCTGCGTTGGTACCGGCGATCCGCCGTGTTGCCCAAATGGTGAGACAATCGTGTGTCGCATCCAAGACCGACCGCCATCGAACGTTTCTTCTTGGACAATGGATCCATTGGGCTCGGTGTAGACCATCACGGCTTGCATTGGATCCACGAAGGCAAATTGAGCGGGCATCAACCGCTCTGAGGGAAGTGGGAGTACTTGCACCCGGATCCAACGCGTCCCGCCATCCTGCGTGTGATACAGAGTTGTCGTGCTGAGCGCCCATCCAGATTGAGTGGACATCATATCGATACGTTCTAATCGCGGGGGTGACGGCTGGTTTGTGGCGGTATTGGGTGGAACGGCTGTCGTTCTACTAGGACCGC
This sequence comes from Bacillota bacterium, assembly GCA_021802375.1. Next base: position 2,317 of record JAKAAL010001047.1, read on the forward strand.
ATCCGGTCAATAGGATGGGGACTAACAAAGCCAGAGCTCCTGATACGGGTTTTGTCATGGGAATGGTTCTCCTTCTGGGGAAAACTGTCGTTCGCCAGCTGGAAGGGAAGCTGCCGGTACCGCAGCGGGTCACCGTCGGAGAATATGGCGGGAGTCGGGCACTCTTCGCGATTGCGCGCCGATTGCGGCTGGTGGAGTGGATTGACCAGGTC
>JAKAAL010000041.1 GCA_021802375.1 Bacillota bacterium
TCGCGCACGGCACGGCTAATATCGTGCTCTTTTGCGTGCTGCCTTGGCATACAAACCTATATTTCATCCCTACCCTTTGGCATTAACCTGGTTAGAACAACCTACAATAATCTCCTTCGGCTTTTCTCGACCCCGCACAGGAGCCCCAGGACTCGCTGTAAAGCTCGTCGTCTCCTTCGCTCACCGCCAAGGATCCCAGACGGACAGTCCGTCCGGTGGTCCCGGCCCTCACCAAGATGCCCCGTCGCTCCTTTCGCCACGTGGTGGCGACGGGGGATATTCCCGTTATTCGGAAAGGATTGCCTCACGATATGCTAACCAGCCGTCTAAATACTGATGCTCTCGTGCCAACGTCTTCGTCACCGTGTGTTTCATCCGTGCCCAGGTCCTCCAATCATTTTTCCGATTCAGGTTCATTACCTATGGCGGCCGTTGCAAGTCCCGCTGCTTCCTCTGCCAATCGCGCCTCGCCAGCTGAGGTCATCAGCCATCTTGCAGTGGAATGAGCGCAGGCGCTGCCCACCGGGTCATGCTTAGGCGTGCAAGCTTCGGAAAAAAGAGCGACGGAAAACCCGGCGAAAACGCACGTGCCAGTGACTCCCACGTGGTGGACCCCAATTTTCTCTAGGCATAAGGAGCCCACTGGCCATGCTCAAGAATTGCAATCGACCATGGAAGGCATACTAAAAATCGCAGGCCTGCCTCCGATGGATTGGTCAACACCCAGGCCATGGGGTATCAATCGAAAAGACAGCGGACACTACTTTTGAGCAACGACCTAAGGAGGCCGTTTCATGGACGATTTCTTTCATTCAACCAAGGGTCAGGTCGACCCATCGCAGTTGACTAGCGAGGCCCAGAAAACAGAGCATTTACAAGACGTGAGCGCGCACCGCGTGGAGAGTCGCCTGGTGGTGCAGAAAAAAACCGTGACCTTAGACATAGGCGCCCACTCGAAGGAAGAAGGTACGGGAATCTTTCACATCGGCGCAATGGATGACCCGCGCATCATCATGCCGCTGGGTTGCGACGTGACCATCCAATTTTACAACTGGGACAGCAAAGAAGAACACGGATGGCGCCTCGTTGACGCAGAGCCTCCCTTCGATCATCCCGAATCTCTGGATCAAATCTCCCCGGCCTTTCCTGGGGCCGACATTCCCGCTACCGCGTTCGGGTCAAGCCGGGAGACGACCTTCGTCGCCGATCACCCGGGGACTTTCACCTATTTTTGTCCAGTTCCTACCCATACCCATGTCGGTCAATATAGCCAGGTGGAGGTTCGTTCTTCACACTGACATACCTGCCCTTGGTCGGGTGGGGGAACATCGGGGCCGACCCCTCGATAGGCTAAGTAGTGTAGATGAGAACGTCCATAGCGGGCTTTAGGGATACAACCCACCTCGGAAGATCGCACTATTTCGGCCAGAGGCAAAAAGGCAAAGCCTCCGTCCGGCGCATCGATGCCCCTTTTTGACGCACCGTCTGACTCCCGCCAGTCTCTAGCTTATAGAAAGCCTCCGGTAAGCATTGGTCTGGGAGTTATGCTTCTAAAATATTACGCCCCCCTCCCATCGTCACTCCAGGGAGGGGGACATCACCATAGGGTAAAAACGCCTTATCTAGAAGGACTAGAGCACGACCGCGAAATGCTGCGCCAACACCAACGCCACCGCCAGACCCAAGGGCACGGCAACCATATTTAGTACCCGATGGAACCCCAACCAGGTTGCATCTCCGGCATATTGCGTGACCTCTTTACCAATTAGCGCTAAGATCAAAAGCACCAGGGCGAATCCGCCCAGAAATGGAGCGAGCGGCCCATAAACTTTCGTGGTAGTTACGGCGGTAGTAACCACTGCCACCAACATAATGTACCCCTCCATTTCCATTAATATCCAAATACATCTTATCCAGAACGGCAGTATCTGGCAAGTATTTCCATACGACTTTTTGGGGGATTCCCTGCCATTTGCGTCAACGATCGGCAAGGTTTTATCCATTTTTGTCGCCCCAGGAGGGTTTTGGCGAGACTCTTTGCTTGCCCCGCGTGCAGGCTCTCCCTTGTCGTGGGCCTCTGGAATGTCTTCGCCGAAATTTGGCATTATCGCTCGACACTCCAAGCGAAAGACAAGCGAGCCAACGATAGGACTTCTGCCATTCGAACCCCTCATGGGAGGCTTAATGCTGGAGGCTAAAGCTAGTCTCGTTACGATCACGAACTTTTGGCAAACTACAGTGGTCCCAAGGCTAGGCATGCCGAGCATGGTTTTGTCTGGCGTTAGCAAATTGTTTGAGAAACTCCACTTGATTCTTCTGGTTTGTGGTGGATACTCTGGCGTAAATAATCGTTAGCCCTTTTCTTACTTTCCCCAACGTCGTCGATTGGACGGGCTTCGATGAACGGAACGACTAATTTGCCTTCTTTGTCCCAACGTTGGAGCGTCTTTAGAGGCACCCAATCATTGCGGAAAAATCTTGCGGTTTATACATACGCATTCGTTTGCCCCCTGAGTACCTATTGCCCATTTACCACCATTCGTCAACGTTTGACGTATTTGTTTACGTCCCCCTCTGGTCAATGGGGCGAGTGCTTTCCCTTATCCCGTAACCAAAACCCCTCGTGCTCTTACCTTTCCGGCCGTGGCCACCACGTCGCATACCGCGAGCACGGGGGCGAGCGCCGACCATACGAGGCTAAGGCGATTTGAACTCTTATTCGCCTTTGGTGACGGACTTAGTGACACCAATTTTTCCTATCCAAACCTCTGCGTAACAAATCCCCACTTATGGTTTCGGAATCCCTCGAGCCGACGACGTTATCCAGCTCGCCGTGCGCGAAAATCTCCCTGAGGTGGTCCGACCGCCAGGCGAGTTAGAGGCATTCGACAAAGTCTTCCTGGGGCTTTTCTTTTGGATAAGCGAGCGGTTTCGTACGACGACGGGCGACTTTACCGCGGCGATTGGTAGGTGTCCCGCGAGATGGTGCTCGTCAAAAGCGTACCGGTCACCTCTATCGACGCTCCCCTCCGCCAGCCCTGGTCCCACAATCTACCAGGCGGTGCCACCAGAGCGCCAAGATACGTGGTTTCGATCCGGTCGCTTTGCGGCCACCATCCCCGCAGCATCTATTTTCGCTTTGACGCTCAGCCCCAACCCTTAGAGGAGGCCACCAGTTCTCCTTTGTGCTTTCCGGCATGACTTCTTCGAGGCGCCTAGGGTCCCCGTCAAATTTTCATGCGGGCAAAAGCGCCTTCGAACGAAACATCAGCGGCGTCGTTGCCCACTACGTAGCGCCACAAACGGGCGCGCGCCATATGATCCAGACGGGCTTCATTACCCTGCCAGGGCTGGTACGCTTGATAGATAAGTTGGCGGACCTCGGGATCGTCGACATCATCCCCGTTGAATAAATTTCTTTGCTCGACGCGGGGTCTCAGCCGCAGTTTGAACATATAGCGCATGGTCTCGGTGCGATTCGGTTGGGCGCAATGCCAAATGCCGTGATGCATCAGCACTACCGTTCCTGCCTTGCAAGCGAGCCGCCTTTGCCCGGCGACATTTTTGTAGCGCGCGATGCTCGCCGTGTTCACCCGTCGTAGATGCGACCCGGGGAGAATTAGGGTCGGTCCCATCTCATCGGGCGTGTCGTGGCAAAAATAAAAGGCCTGCACGTCAAACCCTAGCGGTCTGGTATCGATAATCGAATCGGCATGATAAGACTGTGCCTGGCTGTGACTGGGACCCACCACATGCACCGCAGAATGATCATAAATGGGCTCCGGCCCGACTAGGCTTTGCAACGCCCCTTTGACCACGGGGATCTCGAATACTTCACGAATATGGGGATTTTCAAACCAGAAACGACCACCGGCCCCATGATAGCTTTGAAGGTCGTGATGAACGGCCTGATTCAGCCCGCTCGGGACAACTTCCGGCAACATTAGATAGCCTAAACTGACGAATTCGGCCATCTGCTGAGCCGTTAATAGGTACTCCTTATCAAGAACGGGCATCGATGGTTACCATCCTTTCCAAAACATATTCATAGGGCAAGTGCCCCGTTTCGTGCTCATGCCCGCGGGCATAGCTAGGTAGCGAGGGCAATTGAATCACGCGCCATCCGTCCTGCATGGCCGTCAAGACCGAGGCATAGGGCGGCTCGGTCTCATCACCCGTTTGCATCTGGACGTCGCCCGGCGGCCGACTGCCATCATAGACCGACCATGCCACCGTCTTGGACGCCAAATCTGAGTCGGAAAGACAAAGAATCAGAATTTGCTGTCGCTCCTGCTGCATACCACGTTCCCCCTTTGGCTTGAAACGCACCTTCTCCGTTTGACCCTCATCATAAACAACTGCTCGCTGGCGGTGGATAGACAATTCCGAGCCTCAGCTGCACAATCATAAGGGGTTTTTGTCATTGATTCGAACGACAGGGCGAGGCGGATCAAAGGCCGTCCAAAATCTATGTGTTAACATATGGCGCGGAAAATGTCTGGGGGCACATGATGATTGCCGATTCCATTGCGAAGAGCATCGTGCAAGGCTATTTAGACAACGTTCAAATTCACTTAGAGACGGTGCAGTACACCAAGGTAGCCCCGAATTGGGGAACCTTTCTGGCCATGCCCGACGTGACACGGTTGTATTTCATCCGCGAAGGCCAAGGCTGGATTGCAGTGCGTAATCAACGCTTTTTTCCCCGACCGGGCCAGTTAGTTCTCTTGCCGGCAGGTCAGCCCTTGGCTTTTGACACCGAGCCCACCCACCCCTTCGGCAAATATTGGTGTCACTTTACTGCGACAGTGGGCGAGATCAACCTTTTTAAGCTGATCGATTTGCCGTATTATGTTGACGCTCCCGATCCCCGCGCCTTAGATGTCGTGTTTGACCGCTTAATCGAATACCAAAAACGCCCCTGCATGACCTCACCGCTTCGGATTCAGTCCATGCTTTTAGAAGTCCTGGCCTTGTATATCGATCAGGCTGAACTTAACCGCTCTTCCGTACGCCTAAAGGTTGTCCCCGATGGGAACAAAATTGAACGGTTGCTAGCCTACATTCACGACCATCTAGCCGAACGCATCACGATTGAGGACTTGGCTTCCGTCGTGCACTTTCATCCGCAGTATCTAAGTTCGTATTTCAAGTCGATGCTCGGTGTTTCCCCTATCGCCTACGTCACCCGAAAACGCCTTGAAAGCGCAAAACAACTGCTGGCCGACCCTGACCTAAGCATCAGCGAGGTCTCACGACGCATCGGTCTAGAGCCCTACTACTTCTCGCGCCTCTTTAAGAGGCACACGGGTTTAGCCCCCAACGCCTACCGCGCCCACCTGAATCGCTAGTGGATGCTTCGGCCCTCGCGTCTCGCTATACCTATGTCTCGTGCTGACCCCGGTCGTTAATTAGCGCTGTCTACCGTGCGACGTCCACGCCAGCGCCACTTCCTCTGTTGCTGGCCGAGAGCGCTTCGCCTCTTGCCCAAATTAAATCGCGCCCAAGCCCTTCAGTGCTGACAAGGCTACGGCCACACTAGCCAAGTCGCCGATGGCTTCGCCAAGACCTGTCGGTTCAATGCGGCAGCGCGCATAGGCTTGCGAAATCGCCTCCCTTTGCACAATCTGCAGGGCAGAAGGCTCTAAAATATTACGCTGTCGTCCATAGATGCTACCAAGGACAATCAACTCCGGGTTTAATAAGTCAATCAACAACGCCAGGGCTTGACCCAGTCGGCGCCCGCTTTCGGTCAAGATTTCTAGGGCAAGCGGATCACGCTGTTGGGCGGCTTCTCCGACCATTTGAGCGCTTAGCGCGACCTTCTGCGATGCGGGTGCCAAGAGCGTCGCTTTGCCCTGCTGCAGCCATCGTTCCAAGGACGCTTGAGCCATCCGGGCAATGCCACCGCCACTGCAAAAGCCTTCAAACGATCCTGCCTTGCCAAAGCCCACGGGTCCCTCATCGGCAAGGCGCCAGTGACCAATCTCACCGGCCAACCCCGTGGTTCCAGGGTATAGCATGCCGTTTAAAATCAGGCCTGCTCCCATACCCGTTCCAAAGGTCAAAAAAATCAAGTTCTTCAGGCCTCGGCCCGATCCCCAATACCATTCGGCTAGGGCTCCCGCATTGGCATCGTTCTCAAGACGAACAGGGACGGAAAAGTGTGCCGCTAAGGGCGCCACCACATCAACATGATGCCATCCGGGAAGGTTTGGGGGCGAAAGCACGATGCCAGCTTCGGCGTCTAACGGGCCGCCACAACTAATCCCCACCGCATCGGGTCGCACCATAGTTTCTGCAATGAGCCCATCTAAGGCTTTGATCACCGCCGCCAATGTCTCGGTCGGCCCCTTAGGCGTGGGAAATCGCCCGTGCGCTAAACTTTCCATTTGATCCGCTTGATCCGCATTTCCGCGGTAGAGGCTGACGGCCGACTTGGTGCCGCCAATGTCAATTCCGGCTAGAATGGTCACGAGGCAAAGAACTCCCTTTCGACCATGAGGCACAGGGTATGGTAGATGGGCAGATGGCGCTCTTGTATCTTCTGAGTGCTGTCATAAGGTACAGCGACCAAGATGTCGCACCAAGGCCGCATATTACCTCCACTGCGGCCGCTAAGTCCAATCGTGACTAATCCCTGCATCTTCGCCACGCGCAGCGCTCGAATGACGTCGATGGCGTTGCCCGAAGTGCTAATTCCGATTAGCGCGTCGCCCACCCTGCCATAGCCTAAAACCTGTTGGGCAAATAGCAGATCGCTGCCTTGATCGTTCACGATAGCCGTCATCAGGGCACTGTGAGCACTTAAAGAGATAGCTGGCAACGCCTTTTGCAACCTTGAGCCCCAGTTCTCATCCCCGTCACCCTGGTTGAGCTGTTCTAACGTGGCGTGCTCAAGCTTTCGTGGTAGGCCACATCCTTTCATCAATTCTCCCACAATATGCTCGCTATCAGCGGCACTACCGCCGTTACCACAGATGAGTAGTTTGCCGCCACCGCGGTAAACCCGGACCATCGCCAAAAACGCTTGTTCCACCATAGGAATGGTCGGGGCTAAATCTGGATAGGCCTCTTGCAATTCCTCTAGCATGACATCCAACGTCTAGCCCTCCTGTTTGCATTTCCCGCCGCCGGGTTCACCACCGTTCCTGTGACTGGCGGCCCATAACCAGGCAATCGGTCAAGGCTATGCATATGGTTTAACTTCCCTAGCCACCATGTATACACGATAGTTTATCATAGTAGGCGTCGGCTCAGGCAGTTCGTCCGAAGCCCCTTCACCCATCTCTAGACAATCGTTTCAGCATGGTATTGGTCCAGAAAGTCCAGGACGGCCACCATGGCAGCTCCTAAGACCGCGTCCTCCTGATCGGCATGCGCGAAAAAGGGGCACGCGATGCCACATATTTCTCCATACCCTCAATAAGCTTTAGGTACCAATCCAGAATCCCCCCCGACGATAATCAGCTCGGGATCCACGATCGCCCCTACGGTAATAACCGCTTGCGAAAGCCTTTGGGCAATGCCTTGCACATCAGGATCATTCTCGGCCATCATGGGCAAAAGGACCGCCTCTAAACAACCCACATTACCGCAAGCACAGTCTGGCCCCGTCGGGTCCACCGTAATGTGTCCTACTTGACCAGCGATGCCGTGCACGCGCCGTAGTGTAGTTTCCCCTCGATGCCGATTCCGGAACCTATACCGGAACCCACTGATACGCAAATGAAATTGCTGGACTCCCTACCCGCGCGTCATCGTCGATCCGGACCGGAAGATTAGAGGTCTGAGCAAGCGCCGAACCCAAGGCCACTCCCCACATACCAGGAAAATCGGGCGGATTTAGCACACTGCCATGGTACAGATCGATGGGGCCTGGGGTGCCGACGCCTATACCCAACACCGGCCGATCGCATTCTGGATCCTTCAAGGTCTCCTCGATTAATTGCTGTACGTGGGCCAGGTCGATATCGCCGGGATGGATTGCCTTCTGCTGCAACTTTAGAACCTTGCCCGCCAGGTCGGTGAAAGCTGTGTGCACGCCGCCTCGGTAAATGTTGACACCGATCGCCCGAAAGGCCTCGGTAGCCAAGCCAAAGCTACGTGCGTGCCGACCTCCAGTGTCCTGGTTAGTGCCGTTTTCTTGTGCGATGGAGGCAGCCAACAATTCACCTATCAGCACGGACACCGTGGGCCGTTTCAGGCCCGCCCGTTGACTAAGATCGGCCAAGGTTAGCTGTCGATGGCGATATAGGGCATGAACAAGGCGAGTAAATTATGTTCTTTGGAGTTGCGCTAAAGAACTGGTTCCCGATTCATGCTTCCCATCCTACTCCAAGGCGCGTCTCCCAACATTTCGTATCTTCGACCACGTCAAGGCAACACGTGCGTATCCCACGATGTGCCGCAGGCGACGCCTAAGCGCCGGCAAGCATGACCCACGGGAGAAGGGCCGCTTAGACCACGGCGGTGCGTCTCTGTGCGAGGTTCCAGCTTCATTCCATGTCCATCTCGGCGGCAGAGATCCGGCATGGATGGCACTGGTCCAAGGCGCGGCATCTCCTTGAGAAAAAATGATTTTTCCATCGGCGATTTCGGATGAAGAAGATACAAGGCCAAAGTCCACACTTCCGGCCCGTCATGCTGCACGCCGAAGAAGCCCTCTCACGGAACGTCTTGGGAGGGTTTCCGCGGCACATCTCCCAGTGGGCACCTCTGTGGCGAGTCGACGGCTACAGCCATCCCGCCCACTCCTAGTCTATCGCGCGGGCCTCAGCCGCGTAATGACCACTAAGGCATCCGAAGGCACATACTCCGCCGGATCCCAGTAGGGATTCTTCGCCGTTGGCCATCCGACATAGTGGTTGGTTTGATATTCGAAAAAGGTAGCCCCATAGACCAATGCCACCAAAGGCACTTTAGTGAAGGCGATCTTCTGCAACTGATCGACGATCTGGTGCTCTCGAGCAACATTGTTGGTAAGTCCCAATTGCTTGATGAGTTCATTGGTTTGGGCGTTGTTCCATCGTTCATCGTTGCTTGGAGCCGCCTGCCCGATGGGCGCCGATTCGCTAGACGCCAATTGGTAGTCATAATTGTAATAGGGGCTCGCCGGCATGTTTATTTGGTTCAAAGCCGCCTGAAAATGACCGGTACTCAAATCACTTGCGTAGGTGGACACCGATGGTGTCTCCACGGTAACTTTAATGCCAAGTCGGCCAAGGTCTTCCTGAATGATTTGACAATCCTGGATCCAGTCGGTATAACCTGAGGGCACCTCCAGGGTAAAGGCCAACTGCGTGCCCGTAGGACCCATCAACTTGCCGTTCTTCTTGTGGTATCCCATCGATGCCAAAAGTGCCGCAGCTTTGCCAGGAGAGTACGGGTAAGCATATTTTCTGGCCAGACTTTGATCCAGCCAGGCACGGTTCAAACCGGACGCAAGCAAGGATTGGTTGGCGGGCTTTTCATACCCATACTCCCCTTTTTTGTAGATAGCTTGTCGGTTTATCCCGTACGCCATAGCTTGTCGGAACTTGACTTGGTTAAACGGCTTTTCGCTCAGATTCAAGTACAACGATACCGGTGCCGCGGTGGGGAACCAGTAATGGTACGACTTCGGGTTTTTGGCCACGTAAGACTTGTAAATGGCCGGTTCGAAGTACTGGCCCCAATCAAATTTTCCTTGGGACAGCTCAAGGTCATCGATGGAGTTGCCCACAGCGGACACAATCGTGATGTTGGGCACAAAGATCTTGTCTCGCTGCCAATATAGCCGATTAACCGTCAAAGAATATTGATCCGGACTAAACGACTGTACGGTATATGGACCGGTTCCGATGGGATGGACGTCGGTGAATTTGGTCGGATTCACGCGCAGAAATTGCGGGGGATAGACGATAGGCTGCGATTGCAGAAACCCCAAAGCGGGGTAGTCGACACGGGAAAATTGAAAGGTGACCACATTTCCCTGCGAAGACACCGATTTCAAAAAGCTCCAAACGGCGTTAGCGTCGATCGCAGGGTAGCGTTTCATCAAGTTAAATGTAAAGACCACGTCCTTCGCAGTTAAAGGAGCTCCATTGCTCCACTTGACCCCCTGACGCAGGGTAAATTGGACTTTTTGGGGATTAATCCACTTAAAACTCTGGGCTAGCCAAGGTATTTGCTGGCCCGTGAGGTCGTTAATCACATACAACGGTTCATAGATAAACGCCCATCCCGATCGGGCGTTGGGGGAGAAGGGATTGAAATTCTCCGGCGCCGACGGAGGGTTCCCTCCGGCCACCACCAAAGGATACTTTCCCATTCTCGTGTTCGCGCCGGCGACGCTGCTGGCGTAAGTTCTTGGATAAATCGAATGATGATGACGAGCTGTCGCTGCAGGATTTAGCCAGGCACCGGATACCCCTATTAAGAGACTTCCGCCCAGCAGACACGAACCTTGTTTGATGGAACGCAGAATTTCAGCGCGCATATGCGCATCCTCCCCTTTCTATGTTCACGCAGTCTGAAGATTCTACACAAGCATCCCAACTCCTGCACGAAATACAAAGAAAAGTACCGCGTTATTAAAGATAACTGCTAACGTTATCCAATAACCTTTTACATATCGATCTGATTAGGCGCCCATTCAGGTTGTTTTCGAGTTACATCGACGGCATCCATCATCTTTACGCCGCTTTTACCGATAGCGGCGATGGGAGGTCGACCCGGATGTATGGGACGAACTATGGCCAGATACGGATTCCGGGGAGAGTGGATTAGCAAGAAACGACCCCAAAACTCCCCCGGAATCGCAAATATAGCGGTTGATATCGCGCAATATCTCCATTTAACACTCCGAATTTTCCTGAACGGCGAAGTCATCGCTTCGTATCGAGAAAATTTGCCTCAAAACTTCGCCATCCACTTTAGCGAAGAATCCTCTAATGGGAGAAAACCTGCTAAATGGTCGGTCTACCGGAAGACGCGACCAGATTTATCCTAACTGTTCACCGAAACCGCAGCGAGAAAAACGGTGGGTTTGGGAGAAAGACGACAGCGAACTACCCCGGCCCCTGGGGGCGGGTCACGGCTAGCCACACGGCGGCGGCCCAACTCACAATGGGCTGACGCCACCACCAAAGAGGCCACTTAAATGAAATGAATCTAGACGGAACGGGCGTCAAAAATGATCGATGGGCCACACGAAGGGAAAACTCTTCGGAAAGAGCCCACCCAGAACGTGTTCATGCTTTTCGGAAAGTCTTTCTGGAACTTGACCCAGCAACAGGAGCGATAGAAGATCCGTCCAAGAGAGCTGGCAGACGTCGTCAAACGTCACCTTCGCCGCTGTGGGAGGAAGCACGGTAACGCCGTCAGCGCCGAGCCGCAGGCGAAAGGCTAACGCATCTCCCATGGAGACGGCCAATGTCATCGCTCGATGCTCGCTCTCCATAGCCGCCCACCGCCTGCCCAGCTCCGGGGCAACATGTTCTAGCAAACGACTCGCATTAAATCCCCGCCACATGGTGCCGGCACCGCGCTCTTCCACCTGAGCGGTTCGCGTGAAAGCATGGTGAAGCGGGAGCCTTAGAGAGATCGGCGAGGTCTCTTGCTGTTCCAGAGAAAACCGCTGCAGCAACGCCCGCGCTGCCGCCTCCTCGTCTGGCCTATACATACATTCCGCGATGGCATAAGTCCTCGGGTCAGCGGAGGTCTTTGTCGCCATAAGATAGCCGACGACGACATTAGCTCGACGGGCTATCCACACCACGGGATCTTGCTCGACCGACCACGTCATCCAATCTTCCCAGTAAGCACGATCCCGCACCCGGGCCAGTGGGATACCGTTCGCCATCGCATTATAAACGGCCATCAGCTCCGGAAGAGTATCCCCATTAGGCCGTGTTTTTCGTATCTGGTAATGACCCTCGTGACCGACCTTTAGGGACTGGAGATCGATGGTGTAAACCGGTGCCGAGGGAAAAAGCGCCCAACCGAGCTGCTGGTAAAACGGGGGAATACCGGTAAACAGCAGGGACAAGTCGAACCCCATGTCTCGCATCCAAGCAATTTGTTGCCGCAAGATCATCTGGGCGAGCCCACGATGGCGAAATTTGGGCTCGGTGGCCACGTTGCCGATACCGGCTATACGCAAGACGACCTTTCCATAGTAGGCACGATAGGGAAAGATTTGGATGGCTGCGGCCAACTCCCCATCGACCCAAGCGCCCCACGTGGTTTCGGGTCCATACGAGCGATCATGGTCAAGTCGCATTTGAAAAAACGGACGGCCTACATCGAACGAATGGTCCCACACGTCATAACATTGCTCCAACTCCGCCCGACCAACAATTTGACGAATCTCCACCGACATCGCGTGTCCCCCTGCCATCATGTTCATCGTCTTCGAATCCTATCGTACTCTTCCGACCCCTGGGCGTCACGATCTTCCCCCGTTGCGGCGTGGGAAACGCTGGCTCTCCCCTGTCTTGGGCCATCTCCCACGCATATTCACCGTAAAGCTCATCCGGCGCAACTTCGGACCGATCCGGGCTTTCGGGCGTTCGGACATTTTTTCGTGTGGCTATAACGGGCCACCTTGCGGATGGGCTTTGTTTTGGTCTTTAGGGCCGTTCGCGCGTCGGCTCGCCCGCCGTTTCCACTTTTTATGCGACCCAGGGGGTCTATGCTATCTCCCGTCGGGGAGGGGAATGCGCGGTAAGATGTTCAACCGACGCGCTGCATTTTTTGCTCGAGATTTACGGCACTTGGGTTCGTTACCCGGCGATTTCCCATCTGCATCACGTCTTTGTAGTACCATTTCTTTCATAGCGGAGGGATGCCATGGCTAGGACAAAAGGTCGACGCCAACACCTCATGACAGCAGCCATCTCGATCTT
>JAKAAL010001048.1 GCA_021802375.1 Bacillota bacterium
GCCCAATGCCCTCCGCTCGGCGTTAAGCCGGACTGGGATTGAGGCTAGCGACGTCAGCCTGGGCACGAATCTTACTAATCAATACGCGTATGAAGTTAATCACTTTGCCAATGCGAGCCTTCTCTCCGTTCGCGTCATGGTGAATGCACTGCCGAAGTCAGGCGTCTACACCGTGGGCCTGGTCGATCACTCGGCAGCAAATGGCAACGGTCAATACAAATGGTCGCTGGATCTGACCAACCGAGGCTTGGAGCTGATCAATGACGGATTTCAAGTTGTCAGCCGGGTACCCTATCACGTTTCGCTGCATCGCTGGATCTCCATGGAGTTGTTGGTGTCCGATAATGTCCTCGATGGCAAGGTCTGGACGGGTCACACACCGCCAGCAAACTGGCAAATCACCGGCCGGTTTTTTAGAGGACTTGCTCGGACGCAGCCTGACGCAGGTCTTTATGCGGCCCATGCCGATGTAACCTTCCAGCACTTTGTCATTAGCCCGCTTCAAACGACCATCACGGCCGTCCCCCGCGCCAGCGCCGCAATGTTCATGCAGGGCCAGCCCGTCGGCTATCAGGTTAGCGTGAATCACCAGGGCGTGAAGCCACTTAGTCTTCGAGTCGTCGCGCACTTGATGGATGCCAATGGGCATGCATGGATGCTCACTCACCCCGTGGTGGTGCCAGCGAACGGGAAACAGCAGCTTCCTCTGCCCTTACCAGAAGTGAGCCGCCCGGGCTGGTATGGCGTGCAGTATAACCTCGTCGACCCGGCCACGGGGCAGGTGCTGGAATCGTTGCCCCAAATGGGCTTGGCCGTGATCCCTCCGCCGCTTACGCCGGGAAGTCGCCGCTTGGGGATGAACATCAGCGTGGTATCGTGGTACCTCCCGCCTGCGGTTCGCCGGCAAGACATCGCCCTGGAGTTTTCCACATTGGCGGACCAGGGTATGCAGGCATTGCGGCTAGAGTTTAATACCAACCTTCTGCCCAACTGGACCATCTACGATCCCATGATGGTTGCCGCGCACAACCACGGCATGCAGGTGTTAGGCATTTTAGATTCGTGGCCTACGGGCAAGAATCCCTTTGTGCCAGCTAATCACATCAGCTTTCAAAATGCCGTCAAAGCCTACCTTACTCAAGTCAAGGCCATCGTGAATCGCTATCGCCCGGGGGGAATCTTGGCGAAGATGCATGGCTTTGCAAACACTTACGGCATCCGCGACTGGGAGATTTGGAATGAGCCCTCCATCCCTTCGCGCTGGGGGGGGAGCATGACTCAATATGGCGAGTTGGTCAAGGCGACGGCCAAGGTGGTGAGGTCCATCGAGCCGCATGCCTTTTTATTGGAGTATGCCCACCACGACCAGACCGTCTACAGAGCCTCCGGGGACAGTTTCAATGGCTTGGCGATTCACTACTATCCTGGTCGCGTCGCACCAGAAAACAGCAAGTTTCCCATCACCGATGCCGTCTCCCATAATTTGAATTTCCTCCGTCAGGCCAAGTTGCCTCCCATTTTGTGGATGACCGAGGTAGGCTGGAACACGCAACTGGTCAGCCCCATGACCCAGGCCGCTTACTTAGTTCGAGCCAGCTTGGAAAGCCTTAACGCCGGCACGGGTCCCGTGTATCTATTCATCCAAAACTTTCTTAACAGTGGGATGGGCGACCAGCATCTGAACTTCACACCTAAACCGGCCTTCTCCGCACTTTTGACCGAAGCTCGCATGATTCGCGGATATCGGCCCGACGAAACATGGACGCACGGAAGTTACCAGGCGGAGCTCTGGACCTCCGGCAGCCATTTCCGATTGATGCTGTGGAACGTCGCCACAGGCTCGACAACGACGCGTCCGCCTCAGATCGCCGGGATGCAAAAGGTCAATTGGATGGGGGACTTGGTGGCGAGCCCGGTGGTTAGTGTGGGACCCCGACCGATTTATCTTACCGTCATGGCTAATCCAGGGAGTTCCGTGACGAGCCTGCATCAGTGGTTTAATGGAGTTTAGCCGTTGGCGGTGTTGACGCCATCGCTGGTGTAGGAGACGACGACGCGCGATCGGCCCGGACGCGTAGAACCTTTGGCGGCCACCTTGCCGTTGACGAGTACTTCGACCACGAGATGTCCCTTCGAAGAGATGCGCCTTAGCTCGACGCCGAGGTCTCCTGGTTGGGAAATGGTATAAAGACGGGGCGTCAGGCCCTCCAAGGCACCGCCGGACGATGAGCCTCCGAGCGTCGCGATGGCCCAACTGCCCTGAAAGCGGAGCCCAGGCTGACCACTGACTCGTATTTGAAGGGACACGCGCGGGGAAATGGCCTTTGCATTCTTGGTAAGCATGGGCACACTAAGCATGAAGAGGGCCCCGGCGAGGACGACGGCGCCGCCCAAAAATGCGGCAAACATGCGTAGACCGTTAGGTAAAGAGCGCCAAAATCCAGCGCCAATCAAGAAAACTGCCCCGATCACCACCAAAACCATTTGCTTTCTCCTCTACCGAGTGCCCCATTAAAAATAGAAT
>JAKAAL010001049.1 GCA_021802375.1 Bacillota bacterium
TACAGATGAACGGCCGCCTGCCATTGCAATTCGTGTAAGCCCTTACGAAATATGAGACGCAGGGCGTCGGATTCATTGGGCTCCTCGAGAATATCGCACAACTGTTTCAAGAGCGCGTCCTCTTGCGCGTCTAACCTAAAGCTTTTCACTTCCCTAGCCATTAGAGCGTCCCTCCTTGTTGATGAATTGCCTGAGCCGCATAATTCAAAAAGCTTTGCCGGGTTCCTCCCAGATTGTTGAGATCATGCCATACCTGGTTAGAAACACCTACAATAATCTCTTTCGGCTTTTCTCAGCCCCTTATGGGACCCGCAGTCCTCACAGGAGCCCCAGGACTCGCTGTAAAGCTCGTCGTCTGCTCGGGGGTGGCTTCCGCCCCATGGAGCCGGGATGCGTTTTCCCGGCTCCCCGCTCAAGATCCCGGCAGGAGAAGGATGGCAGGAAACGCCCATCGGTGTCCCGTCGGTGGTGCCCTGAGCCCCAGTGTTACTGGGCCCTCATCAAGATGCCCCGTCGCTCCTTTCGCCACGTGGTGGCGACGGGGGAATGCGATGTGGGTCATTCGGAGAATACTGTCTTGCGATACTCTAACCAGGCACTCAAATACTGATGGTGCGATGCCAACGTCTTCGTCATGATCCGTTGAATCCGAGCCCAGGCACTCCCATCATGTTTGCGATACGTGGAGTCGTTCCATTGATCGCGGTCTTGCATCCAGAGACGCAAGGCTTTCGGGACGTTCTCCCGATCACGAGGGCTGCCGCGTGATGGACACTAATCCCGTACTGCGGTTGATACTTGAATCGGCCAATCATGGACGTGTAAGCGGGCTTCACCTTTCGCACTTCGACCCCCTCCCGAGCGGCTTGACGTGCTAATGCCGTCAAAAAGGCTCGGGAGGTAAACTGGTGCGTCACTCGATTAAACTTGGCGCTCACATCCTGGTCGTGAATGAAATCGAAGGCTTCTACGACGAGACCTGCTCCGCGGGCTTTGGCCCACTGCACGGCTTGATGGGTCACCGCTCCGATGATGGCGTCCCGTTGAGTGGCCCGGGCATCATCGAGGCGGCTGTCCCCAAACGTCGCAAAGCCTTGGGGATTCCCATCGGGGCGGACATGGCCGAGGGCTAAGAAGGTGACATTGGTGTCCACGCCCACCCACCCGTTCACCGGATAGGTTTGCAGGGGAGCCGGCGCTTCCTCGACGGTGATGCGCACCTGATAGCGTCCGTGGCGCCGCAGTATTTCCACCTGATAGGGGTCGCCCGAGGCCAACACACGGCGGAGTAAGCCTTCGTAATCCCGGCCGTTGCGTTGTCCTGTTTTCTTAGAGATCTTTCGCGCAAGATACAGAGGGATCTCCAGTTTCTCATACCGAGGGACTTTGGCGTCGGGTTTGCCTGGTTTGCGGCAATCAAGCGAGATTTCTAAGATCCAATGGTCGACCCCTGCGCGGACGCGCAGGAGGGGATTGCCGTGTTTGGTTCGATCTCCCCGCGCTGACAACCGACCATTTCGGCTCTCGTCCCATGTTTCCCGCCACGCCTGCTGGCGTGCCTGTTCAGCGATCGGGTCATCGTGGGTTTTGAACCGATCCAACCACCGTTTTTTGGTGCCAAACACCACGGGAGGAAAGGTGCCCGCCTCGACATGCTGTTGATAAAACGCTTGCTGAGCTACTTGATGCGTGAGCTTTCGTTCTGGGCCCGCAATGCGGCGGGCATTCGGATGCGGAGATGCCCTGAGAGCGGCCAACCGTTCTCGCGTTTTTTTCACGCGCTGCGTCCACAGCTTCAGACCGTCTTGCATGGATTGATGGCGGGCCCGAATGAGGTCTTGCGCTTCCTGCACGGCATCTTTCGCGTACCGCAGCGGCAACTCCGTGTCCCTGGATAGATGGCGCTCCAAGGCCCAATGTTGGACAGACCCTGGAGTAAACAAGTGAACGCAAACCGGAGCATAAACCCATATTTGCGCATGAGACGACGAAGGATCGTATCTTGTTCGGGTGTGACCTCCAGCAAGACTCCAAACATCGTGGTCTTCATTCGGGGACTCCTTCTTGAGCTAAGGTCGCTATGGCTTGGCGCACGGCCGCGCCGATCTTTTTCCCGCCACGTTGGCCATAAATGCGGGCCGAAAACGACGTGGTCATGGCTATCAAGTCCTCCACGAGTTCCTGCCGATCGTCTTTCACCGTGTGCTCCATCACGACCACACGCACACCGAAGGCGTGCAGAAAGGTTTCGAGATAGCCCAATCCGAACTGTGCTAATCGGTCGCGATATTCGACAACCACCAGGCTTGCCTGGTGGTCTCGGGCCAGATCCAGCAGTTGATGCAAGCCCCGGCGCTTTTCGTTCAACCCGCTGGCGACATCGGTCAGCGCGGCGACAACCGTCCAATGTTGCTCCGCAGCGAATGCCGTCAGCCGGCCCAATTGGCGATCCAAATTCCCGGCCTCTTGTTGTTTTTTCGTGGAAACCCGGGCATAGAGGAGACACCGGGTATTCAGCGCGG
>JAKAAL010001050.1 GCA_021802375.1 Bacillota bacterium
TGGTCAATAAACCATGGGGGTAGGCGATGGGATCGTTGCCGCTATCTTGGGTAGGTATTTTCAGTTATGTGACAGTCTGTAGGAGAAAATGCGGTCGGTGTATCGACGATCAAATGGGGCGGCAACAAGCCGTTGTCCCCTCTAATCTTTGCAATGCGTAAGGATTATCGTCGGTTTCTGATGAGATCTTTAGGAGACTTTCTTAGCTGTGGTCACATGTATGCTATTACCACCAATACTTACAGCAAAGCTCCTATTCCACAATGATTTCTCAAAGCATGACATTCCAAATCAATTGACAAAAATTCGATTAAGACTACAATATGAAATATCCTTTCCATAATGCGGGTGATATCGATGAAAAATAGCAACGTGCCAGAAGGCGCCCAGGCTGTCGAAAGGGCTTTGAGCATTCTCGAATATGTCGCGTCAAGACCAACTCCCGTCAAACTGGGTGAAATTGCCGAAAGCATGAAACTTCATCGGAATACTGCGTATCGATTGGCGAGGACTCTTGTCGCTAAAGATTATCTCGATATGGAGGACGGCGCTTATACCCTGGGGCCGATGGCTATTGTTTTGGGCCAGTCGCAAAGCCGCGACAACGTGCTTTTGCGGAAATGCGAGCCATACCTCCAACAACTTTGTGATACGACCCGAGAGGTGACCAATCTGGGCATTTTGCGCGCCGATGAGGTCTTTTATTTAGGGCGCTGGGAGGACAAGGATTATCGGGCTGGAGTGTTCGTCCGTAGCGGGCAACGGGCTCCTTTGTATGCATCGGCGTTAGGCAAGATTTTCTTGGCAGCCATGACACAGGAAGAACGGAATGGCTACTACGCGCGGTGTCCGTGGACCGTATATACGGCGCATACCATTATTCACAAAGAGGGATTGGATGAAGCGGTCCAACGGGCTCAAATACTAGGGTATGCCGAAGATGAGGAAGAGCTATCTTTTGGTGTGCGTTGCGTTGCAGTTCCAATATTGGTCAATGAGCGTGTCATTGCCGCAGTAAGTATCGCCATTCCCACCATACGGTTTACTCCCGAGAATCAATCCAAATATGTTGCGTTATTGCGAGAAACGACAGCAAGGCTTTCCAAGGAACTCAGTGGGCATCAAAGCATGAACCAACTTCTTACCTAGGGAAGGTAGCATTTCCTTCTGGGTACGGCCGTGGAATTTTGTGGATCGACGCAGATGAATCACGAACTAGAGAATGGATGTTCAATTCGGAAAGGAGAGAGGCAATGCGAACAGCCAAGGTTGCAACCATAGCAGGACTAACCGCTGCTGTTTCAATGGTATTGGCCGGATGTGGGTCAACCGGTTCCGCACCGGCTGCTTCATCGAGTCAGTCGTCGGGTCCTTTGGTAGTATGGGTCGACGCCCCTCGGGTGTCAGCGGTAAAGGCGTTTGAAAAAGCGTATCCGAATATCAAGGTTAAGATGGACATCATTAGTGACAACATTGGAAATGATGCACTACGGGGGAAGTTTGAGCTGTTTAACAAGTCGGGCAGCGGGTGGCCTGATGCGATTTTTTTCCCCACCAACAGCGACATATCGTGGGCATCGAGTCCACAAATTAATTACACTGCAAACCTGACGAATTTGGTGCCTAAGTCTCTGGTGAACGGGTATGCCCCGGCTGCGATTTCTGCTTGTGAAATTGGTGGACAATTGCGGTGCCTACGAAATGATGACGCAGCGGATGTTCTCTGGTATAACGCGAAGCTGTTCCAAGAATGGGGGTATACACCGCCTAAGACCTGGCCCCAATATCAAGCGTTAGGTCTTGAGATTGCCAAGCAACATCCCGGGTATTATGTGGGGTTCATTGGTTCAACATATACATTTGACCGTTATTTCTGGGGGAGTGCATGCCCGGCCAACACCTTGGTGGGGCCCAACACGGTTAATATTAATCTGAATAGTCCGAATTGCACTCGGATGGTTAATCTTTTGGATCCTCTGATTAAGGCGAAGGTACTTTCGACGGCAGGATTGTTTACCACCGAGGCGGATGCTGTAGGGGCGAAAGTCGTAATGACCCCTGGGGCAACTTGGTATGGACAATTCGAATTTAAGGATGCATTTCATGTACCTGCAGGTGAAATCACTGCCTCGGCACCACTCACATGGCCTGGTCAAAATTACACTGGTGATGAGGGGGGTGGTCTCTGGGGAGTTTCCTCACATATCTCGGGTCAGTTGTTAAAGAATGCGGTTACGTTCGCTGAATTTGTGGCTACTAACCCTAAAAACCAGGTAGATCTGGCACCCACATTTCCTGCTTATGGCCCCGACGAGCAACCGTGGCTACAAAAAAACGTTCTGAACTCCAATTACTTTGTAGATAAATCACAACTTGTCAGCGCCTTCAAATCGGCGGTGAAAATGGTGTGGAGAGGGCATCCCTACACCGAGTTTGATCCCGACGGAGTTTGGGACACGACGGTTGCTCCAGCCATTGTGAACGGGGAAACCTTAAGTCAAGTCTGGCCTGCGTATCAAAA
>JAKAAL010001051.1 GCA_021802375.1 Bacillota bacterium
GATCACCGTGTGCCAAGATCCGGGGTCACAGGCTTCCGCCACCCTGACGACCCAGATCGCCAGTACGGTGCTGATTCCGACGGTTTCCAACCAGCCCTATTTGTATGTGGTGGCCAGCATCACCACCCCAGGCCATATGCCACCGGGAATCCAGTCATCGGTCACCAGCCTGCAATACTATGCGGCCGTCCATGGACTTTGATGTTCCCCATGGTCTCGGCTGACACGCCAGAGGTCCGGCGTTCGCGCCGCCACCCACCCACCAAAAGGACCCGGTGGTTCCACTGGGCGGGTCGCCTTCTCGGCCTCCTAGGCCTTCTGGCAGGGTGGTGGGCCCTCGGTCGACCTGATGGACTTTTAGTCACTTACGGCCACAGCATGTTGCCCACCATTCGCCCAAACACCTTTGTCATCTTAGACTCCATGGCGCATTATACGATTCACATTGGCGACATCGTGGCCGTACACATCCCCTTGGCCGACCAGACGCACTACCATTACCCTCCCACCATGCTTCACCGCGTCATCGCCCTCTCTCGCCGTCGCGGCGCATGGTGGATTCACACCAAGGGCGACAACAACACCTTGCCGGAACCCTTTTGGGTGCCGGCCAAGGACGTCTTTGGGCACCCTGTGCTCATGGTGCCCTATCTCGGCTATGTAATCGAATATTTGCGAACGCCTTGGGGATGGATGGGGATGAGCGCCGCGGCCCTTTGCTTTGGGGGGTATCGTCTCCTGTTTTCGTGGGACTTTACCAAGAGCCTTTCCCCTTCCGCATCGGCAGCGGAACCGTCGCTTGAAGCGAATGGACTGCACGACATCGCCCACACGCTCTCGCTGATAGAGGCTGAACTGAAGCGTCTAAATGAACGCATGGCCAAATGGGAAGCCCGCCAGTCTCCCACCCGTGAGGACGCTCAACACGATTCACAAACGATAGGCCCATCGGGGGATCATGCCAGCGCCACGGATCCTTCCGACAGCGAAACGGCACACATCGCCACGCCGAACGACGGGGAGGATCGATAATGAGGGCGGCGCACTCTTTCGAAAAACCGGTTTTGCGGTTATACTAGGATCGATACGTATCGTCTTGGAAAATAATACTTTGCCTGGGAGTGGCGCAATGGAATTCAGGGCTGATACCTGAGGTTTTTTCTTGCCGGAAAGGCAAGGCTCGTCCAAGGGGTTGACACGCCCGAGAATCGCTTGCCCCCTTTAACAGGAATACCAAACAGCTTCTGCTTGCGGTCGTAGTGTAGCTTAGGAGCACACGGGCCTTCCCGGTCCGAAGCGGCGGTGCAATGCCGACCCGACCGCTCCACATCACCACCTTACCGCGCGATCACCCGACACGTACACCGCGAGAGACTTTACCTCAGGCCCAGGAAGAACGTACACCTACGATGTAGCGCGTCAGAACCATTGGATTTGACTGCTCTTAATCGGCGCGGTCATGTCGTCCTGGTCGATTTTAGCCAAGGTCTCTCGCCAGCTTGCCACCAAATCGGTGGGATAGTGCCCAGTGGGCACCGGATCACTCGAATCTGGCGGTTCGGTGTCGATCCAATCCTGCCAAGCCTGCTTCCACGCTCCCTCCATTCCCAAATCTCCGGGAGATATCCTTCGCAAGACCCCGTCCAGGGCCTGCATGGGAGAAAGACCAGATAGGTCGCGGGGAACCCCAGAGGGGTTGACTTTCCACGCCCCGTAGGCCCAGGCGGCCAATCCTGGCTGAATGGGGTGATGAAGCATCTTAGCGAAATCGAACATCCATCGATCGCTTGGTCGATGCCGCGTAGCCAACGCCCATCCATAGGGATCCCAAAAGGGGCCCTTAATCTCGGACCACCACCTCTGACAGGCGGGCCAATCCCAGGCTTGCAGATGTCGCGAGAGGTCGTCATGTCGGCGCACCGCCTCTCGTACCAGCTCCCACGTGGCATGATGACGCCACTTCCGACATTCCGTCGGGTGGATTACTGCCGGCTCCAACCATGCCCGCACCGCCTCTACATTCCCGGACCAGTCGACGCGCCAGGTTCTTGTGTGGTCGGCCAGCCAATGGACATAGTTCGGATACAGGACTCCATCCACCATAAAGTTCAGTCCCTTGTCTTGGATTCGCAGCTCTTGGCGTCTTGCAGGAGGTGAGCGGCTTTTCGGAGGGCACCGCTCGAACCTCTAGAGGCCCACGCCCAAGAAAATTCCGTTGCGGGTTCGCACCCCATTCCTCCGAAACACCGGTTCGAGCGTGCCATCACCCTAAGCCTCCCGCGTCCTATCATTCGGGTCGCTTCATCCTGGATCCCAAGGAACAGGCAACACGCGCAGCACCATTCATGCCCTCACGCTGGCACAATCACCGATCGACCCCCAGTCGGGCCTTCCGTGTTCTACCCGCGTATGCATGCCATGCCCGCGATTTGTGATCGTATCGTCGCGGTGACCGTCGGTCATCCCCAGAAAGGAACAGGCTCGTCGCTGGGTAGGGTGGAGATGTGGAGCGGTCGGGTCG
>JAKAAL010001052.1 GCA_021802375.1 Bacillota bacterium
AGGCAGCGAGTCTGGTGGGATAAATTGTCTCACACCCAAGTGTCCTTGCCAATTTGGTTAAGCCGTCCATGGCCCTTAAATTATATTGTTAATATAATTTGTTCAACAAAGTAATTTCTGTATTGACAGCTAATTATGTAAATGAAATAATAACAACGAGGCTGAGAATTCGATTTCCAGAAATCGATTTCCCGGAGGTGAAGATAAATTGGCGACCATTAAAGAAGTAGCTAAAGTTGCGGGCACATCCCCCTCTACGGTATCTCGTGTGCTCAATGGATTAGAAACGGTCGATCCCGTGCTAGTGGAACGAGTCCAACTCGCCGCCAAGCAACTAAATTACCAATTTAACCTAGCGGGGAGAAGCCTACGAACGGGAAGCGACTTGGCATTTGGCCCGGATTTTGAGATTAGATCGCGTCAAAACGAGGACGTGAAACGGCAAGTTGCGAGGCGAGCGGTTGATTTTGTTGACTTGTCGGATGTGATTATTTTAGACTCCGGGTCAACCGTCGCCTATATGGTAACCTATCTTCCAGACGGGCCATTGATTTATACGTATTCCTTAGCGGTCCTGCAGCCCGCGGCCAAAAGACAGCTATCAGTGCATTTAGCTCCAGGCCTCTATGTTCCTAATCTGGCAGCAGTTTTCGGTACGGAAACCGAACTGTATTTTAAGAACCAAAAGTCCACTAAATATTTCTTTTCAACGGCGCGAGTGGATGTCCGTACCGGGTTGTTCAATCAACATCCCACCACATGTGCCGTCAAACAGGCGATCCTGGCGGAGTCCGAGATGTCCATTTTGCTGGTGGACCACACGAAGTTTATCGACGCGCACCTTTCAACCTATGCTACGTTGTTTGATATCGATGTGCTGATCACCGATTTCGTACCTGAGCCATTTTTGCCAGCGCTTCAAGATGCAGGGGTACGTTTGGTGCAAATTCATTCCCAGGAGTCTGAAATTAGGGGAGGCTTCAATGACTGATACCGAACTCCCCATTTTTGTCGTGGCTGATGATTTGACGGGTGCCATCGACACGGGCATCTATTTTCGCGGTGCCTCCCGCCGAGTGCGGGTAGGATTGGACGCATCGCGCCCTTGGAACCTTGGATTGCCGACCTCATTTATCCAAGTCTACGACTCGGAAACACGCATCTTAAATCCATCGAAGGCTCGCGAACAAGTCTTCAGTTCGGTGTCGCGGTTGATGCCGTCGGTTCTCACAAGGGCCTATATTTACAAAAAAGTTGATGCAGCTCTACGTGGCAACATTGGGGTCGAGATTGAAGCGATGTTAGAGGCATCAAAGAGAAACATTGCCGTATTAGCGCCCGCATTTCCCACTACTCAACGCACCGTTATCGACGGGCAGTTGTTACTTCACGGCATGCCGATTCACGAAACAGAATTCTCCAAAGATCCTTTGCATCCTATCCTCACGTCGGATATCGCCACGGTAGTGTCTAGGACTTCGTCTTACGCGGTGCAACGTCTCCCGCTATCGACGATACGCGCGGGCATCGACGCTATCCGAGATTTTCTAATATGGGATTCGCCGATTCCCAGAATTTATATAGCTGATACAGAAAGTGATCCCGATCTAGCCCTGTTGGCTAGTGCTGTAGGTCCATCCCGTTCAGTGCTGTCCTGCGGTTCTGGGGGATTTGCCAACGCCTTGGCAACTGTTTGGGTTGCCAATCGACCCATGGCCGATGTGTCTCTGCCGCCCAAGTGCGATAAAGTCTTGATCGCGATTGGCAGCGCCCACCCCAGCAGCCATCGGCAGTTTGCCCATTTGCAAGGCCATCGCAATATTTACACCACCAGGGTATCCCCAGAGGCCATTATAGGCGATGCAACGCCATTGCTTGAGAGTGTAACGCGAGGAATTTTGGCTGCCAATGAGTCTATTGTCGCCGTAATGCTTGGGGATGAGCGGGTGATGTCCCAGGACCCCAAACGACTGACGGCAGGGCTGGCCCGGATATCTCGGAAAAAAGTGGCGCAATGGCTTCAACAAGACCCGAAGAGTCGCATTGGTGTTATGGCAACCGGGGGTGATACGGTAAGGTCCCTGGCGGAAGAATTGGGAGCTGTTGCGGTATGGCCGCAAGGAGTGCTCATGCCAGGCATTCCGTGGAGCACTATGGAACTTCCCGACACGAACATCGTTCTGGTTTCCAAAGCCGGGTCGTTTGGGTCTGAGGATACGGTAGCTTCTATTGCGCGATGGATGATAGCTTCTGGATGAGTAAAGGAGTGTCGCCAAACCTGCCTCCTTTTTGCCAGCGTGTATCTGATTATTAGAAATTCTTTTTCTTGCGGGTCTTATTAGCGGAGAATGTGCCCGTTTGAAACCGACGAGGAGGTGATCGGGTGGGCCAATAACACCCCGTATGGATTAGCAGTGTATTTGTATGGACGCGACCTAGGGCGGGTCGTGCGGTTGTATGAACAGTTGCAATATGGCGTGATTGGGGTCAACGACCCGGTGCCGACCGTTGTGCA
>JAKAAL010001053.1 GCA_021802375.1 Bacillota bacterium
GGCGAAATTCTGGATGAGTTGAACGAGCCCGACGTCCTGCCAGACAGCTTTGTCGTTCGGGTGAGAATCTCCGGCAAGGGTTTGTCCGATTTAGTGCATAATTTCCCGTTTGTATTTGATGTACGTATCTGTTTATCGGTGTCTCGTGACCCATCAGGGGTGAGCGGTTGAGGTCGTGGCCCTTCTGGTCTTCGAATCCTGACCGAGTCTGCCTCACTCAATTCACATGGCCAATGGGCATGGTCTGTCTCCAGGGTAATCAGTCCGGCATGTCTTGCCTCCGTAATGGCTTGCCGAATAAGGGACCATGGTAAGGGGCGGTCGTGTTGTTGTGAAAGTGCAAGCGAAACCGATAGAGCCGTGGCCAGACCATCCTGCCATGCCTCTGGAAGCTTTTCCGGTAAAACATCAAACACCGAAAGGGGTGAAGGAGGCCCATATAAGAAGGCCCCCGGCATGACAACGCCTTCCGGCACGGGCTCTTCCCACACACTCACTGTCCCGT
Organism: Bacillota bacterium; assembly: GCA_021802375.1. Next base: position 506 of record JAKAAL010001053.1, read on the forward strand.
TGACTAACCATAGGTGTCCGCTGTGTACGGCGCCGCAAATGGCCTGCGATATGGCAGCGACTGGCACTCGGGGAATAGGGAGGGGGTCATCATATCCATTGTGGGTCACCATCAGGGTAGCACCCCCCCCAAAAATCTTCTGGAGGGATTCAACGGGGAGTTCCTCATGGTCGTCCCACAAGCCTGGCAAATTGCCCGGGGTCAATACGTTGGAATACAGGTGATCCAGTTCTGCTGCTTCCGGCAAAACCACTTCCATGGTGGGCTCGGTGAGGTCCGCAGGGTCAACGGGCTCCCGCCACCAGGTGCGATACGTCCGATCTGGGCGCCAAACCCGAAGCACAAAGAGGCCCTCGGACATGCCTTGGATGACAGTATCTCGAATGCCTTGCGTACGGAGCATCTTGGGCAAAGCTGGTACGTCGGCAAAGGCTGTTTCCAAATCTTTCAGTCGGCGGGCGGTATCGCCCTGTCTCCAAAGTTCATAGGGTCCACCCGGCAAGAGAGCCTCCGCACTGATGGCCGTGTCTTGGATGCGCGAGCGTTCATCATTCTTGATTTGTTCAAACAGCGGACGCCGAGTGTCCACGGTCATTTTAAAGGCCTCGGGTTTACCATCCTTTGAAATAGTCACCACGACACAATACGATTGTTGGATGAGGGGGCCCAGGGTCTCCCAACTGCTCCTTTGATAGTGGGTTAACAACTTCTTTCGCGCGGGATCCATGTCTTGTGTCGCCAGTTGTTCCGCCACGGTATCCCATGCCAACGCCGTCGCCAACTGTTCGCGAATGGCTGGAAGCGCCGTGCGATCTAAAGTGGCCAGCACTACTGCATTGCGATGCACTCGCGGTCTATCTGCCGTCGTCGTGTCCTCTAAAAACTTTCGAGCGTTGGCGCTAGGATTGCCAGAGATGGACGCCGCCTCGAATCCCAAGACCGCATAATGAAACTTGCCGTCGTCATCGATGTCCGCGGGCCTTTTGGGCAAAAAGTGCACCACCGCGCCCGCCGCATTAGCGCCTTGAGTCAACGCTTTGACTGTCTTAATTTCCTCCATCAATCGTGACTCGATAAGATCCGTCTGGGAGACCACCCGCATCAGCGCGTCATTATGCATCTGTTTCAGGTTGGGACGTGACCCGAGTCGCCAAGCTGAGGGCAGGCCATAATCCCCTCTTCCTTCGGTTAAGTATGCCTCGTCTAAAAACCAGGACGTATGGGCCCACGCTCGTAACGCTTTGGCGAACTCAATGCGATCAGGTTGAGATGACCCTATTAAGACAAGCAACTCCCGGGTGCTGGTCCGTTGGCCAATCGGCTGCGAATGAAGAAATGTGGCGATGACTGCTTGTTCCCCTTCACGAGACTTTATGGCCGGAAAATCCTCTTGAATCCGTTGGGCTTTTTCGAGCTCGCCCTGCAGGATCGTGAGCCATTCTTGGCGTTTACCTTCGTATTCTTCGGTTGCCGCCACTGTTGCCAGCTCCCGGGTCGCCGCACTGAGTTCATGATGTCCCGGCGGTGCCAAAAAGATATTCGTGCTGATAAGGGGTTGGTCATCCCATTCCACGGCCTCTCTGAGCGCTAACGCAAAGGTCCGCAAAATCCCTCGCGTGCGTTGAAACCCTTCCAGTTGGGTCCACTTGGTATAAAATACATCAGTCAGATCGGGATGAAAGGGATAATGATTGCCGTAGCGTTCTTCTGCCTGCACTCCCTCCTTGCGCGTGGTGTCATCCAATGCCTGAATGCCTCGGAGTGCTGCCACCACGGCTGGTCGAAAACGATCTTTGTCTCGAATCGCGTGGGGAGTAAAAAATTGGCGCCGCAGGATTTCCGCCACGTCGTCTTTGCCGACTGGCTGAATACTGTGTTCCTGTTCCCGGCGAAAAATTTCCGCCAAATCCCGGCTAAGCTCCTTGCCCATGACATCGTTTTTCCGCGGATCACTAGCTAACAGCGAGACCACCATGGCGCAGCGGGGAGTTTTTGTAACTGCCCTTATA
>JAKAAL010001054.1 GCA_021802375.1 Bacillota bacterium
GCGCAGGGTCTCTATGGCGGTTTTCGCGATCTTGCCTCCCCATGGTCGTGATTTTAGCTTCACCTGTGGTGATCTACCAGGCGGCCTCGTTTGCCTAGCCGGTCTTACCGAAGGGGAGCGCACTCCGATTGGTGGTGCTGGGTCCCGGACTTGCTCTCGTTTTGACGGGGATGGGGTTTCTTGTGTTTGTTCCCTTGGTCTTGCGGGTGATGTGGTCCAGGGTCGCCCAAGGCCTGGCCAATAAAGACGACCACATCGCCAGCTACGCACATTTCATCATCCTGCTTACCATTTCCTTGGTAATGAACCTGGTCGCGGGCGTGTGTGCTGCATCCCCGGACGCAGGCGGCGCCATCGCCGCTATGCCATTTTGGCGGCTTTCATGACTACGGGGGCACTACCCGATCCTTGCCGAGGATGATCATCGCTTCATCCCGGTATTTCGTCTACGAGCTCTTGGCCTGGGGGATACGCTATAATCCATCAAAAGAGGACTGAATTTTGGAGAGGGTTCCCTCCTTCTCATCAAAAGTTTACCGAATGCCAGGGCCGTCTTTAGGCATACCTGGTGGTTTGGCAGCATCCTTCCCGCTATGATAGGAGAGAAGAAGAATCAGTGCAGACGGCAGACGTGGCCGCCTTAAGGGCTCGCAATGGATGGGAAGCGGGGATTCGCTTCAGAGTGGAACCGGAGGAGACGGCATCGTGGTGGATTGGATGATGAAGTGATCTACACGGTTACCTTGGATTTGGATGGCACACTCTTGCGTTCGCCTTTTTGGCGCTTGCATTTCAGGCCGTGGCTTCAAGAATTAGGTCAACGCCGGGGTGTTTCCATTGGCGAACTCTGGACGCCCATTCGCGAAATGGGGGATCGTCGTTGGAATCACGGCGACTGGGTGGGGGCCTTTGACTGGGGCGGTATGGTCGAGGAAGTCTATGGCGAAATCTTACCCGATCCCCGAATTCCCCGAGCCGACCAAGTCGCCCCCCTGTTGATGCCCTACGTGGGGGAAACCTTGCTGGAGTTAGCCAAGCTGCCCGTGCGCTATCGCGTACTCACCAACGGCTTTTACCGATATCAAGCTCCCTACTTAAGGGCGCTCGGCTATGACCGAAACTTTCTGGAGATGGTGACACCGGATCGCTGTGGGGCGGCCAAACCCGACCCCCGGGTGTTTTCGGGATTGGGACCCATCTTGTGTCACGTAGGCGATCGACCGGAACATGATACGTTGGCGGCGAGGAGGGCGGGCGTGATCGCCGTGCAATGCGGACCGGCTCCCTTAGATCGAGACCGTCCGGATAGGATGGCGAGGGCGGTAGACCCAGGGATCGATTTGTTGGATATCCGAGCCCTGCCTGAGGTAATTCGACGGATGCTGGCTTCGTTGCCCTCATCATGGTTCGGATTAGGAGGGATGTGATGAAGCGTCCGACTCCTGATGCGCCCTCGAACAAAAAGAGGCGCTTGAGGGTGAAGCGCAAGGATTCTCGCAAAAAGGCTACGATGCGGGTGAAGAACCCCCGGCGCTTCATGCGCCGGGTAGGCTTCATCGCCGGTGCCGGGGTGCTGTGGATCTTCTTGCTGGGGCCGGTGGCGCGCATGACCTATGCGGCCATTAGTCTGGAGCACGAGGCGCGATCGCTTCACCAAAGCGGGCATCGGTTAAAAGGCTTGGTGAAAACCTTGCCCCGCATCGAAACCAGCGTCCGAACGCTGGATCAAAGCTTTGCCCGCTTGGGGTATGTGGGCCTGGTCCCCGGAATCGGCGGGATGTATCGTACCCTTTTGGCCGTCGCCAATGCGGGACGCTACGAGGTCCAAGCGGCCGCGATGATTTTACCGGAGCTGAAGTTCACGCCGGGATCGGGTTCGCTTCAAACCATTGCCCAAAACTTGCCCAGCCTCGGTCCCGCCTTAACGGCAGCCAAGCCGGACCTACAGGCGGCAAGTCGCGCCTTGGCGACGGCGCATCCGTCCAGCTTAGGCCTGTTGGGCGCCAATGTGGTGAACGAAGTGGCCACCTTGCAGCATGTGTCCGCTGGTTTAAACCGAAACTTGCCCCGCATCCAAGCTGCGCTACCCACCTTTCAAGCGCTCCTAGGCTTTCCCGGTCGTCAACGCTATTGGGTGGTCTTTGAGAACAGCGGGGAGCTTCGGCCCACCGGGGGATTCATGACGGCGTATGGCGATGTTCCGATGAACGGCGGCAAGATTGGTAAAATCATCACCCATGACATTTATGGGCTCTACTCGGGTACGACCTACCGGCCTCCGGCACCGCCCATGTTCACCCAAGCCTTTGGCGTGCAGCACTGGCATATCGAAGACGCGAACACCTCCCCCGATGTGCCGATCACCGTCGGCAACATCTATCGATTCTATAACTCGATTCCGACGGCACCTAAACCCCTCAACGGCGTGGCCTTCGTCACCACCTGGTTTGTGGACCGCCTGATTGCCGACGTCGGCGGCATTCACTTAGGCGCCCCTACAACATCACGAT
>JAKAAL010001055.1 GCA_021802375.1 Bacillota bacterium
ACTCCTAGGCAGACATCCGTGGCCCATCCGTGCCGATCGGCCATCGTGGTGGTAAGATGGAGAAAATGGTCGAACGTGGTCGTAGGAGGTTAGTGTATGGGGGAACTTAGGGAAGCCGAACGTCTCGGTTCATGCTCAGGGATTTGGGTCCTAGAGCCGACACCGAGGCGTATTTTTGTCTTCTGGGACCTGGAACCCATTTGGCTGGAGCAAATTTCCCGCCACTATGCGAGCCCCTGGCAGGAACTTGGCTACTACCTGTTGGTGGCCGATGCGGCTCACTCGATGCGTGCGCTCAGCCTAGGCGCAGAGGACCGAAAGGCCTATGTGGATCTTGACCGGCCCCTTGGCCAAGGATGGGTGGAGTGGGGAATTTGGGCCAACGACCGACCCCATTTAGTCATCCTGCGCACCAAGGCCCCAGGCCATCAGGCTGGGCCGGATCGGCGATGGACGAGGTTTGACGGTTACGGAGAGGCGCGGCCCTTTGCCTCAAGCCTGGTCGGCCGGGATGGGGGGAAGAAGTAATGGCGGGATCCGGGGTGATCTTTGTCCTCCATGCGCATTTGCCCTACGTCCATCATCTTGACCGGGAAGACCGTTTGGAAGATTTATGGCTGTTCGAAGCGCTGAGCGAAAGTTACATTCCCTTGTTGCGCCAGCTGGAGCGCTGGGAAGCGCAGTCAGAAGAAATAAAACTGACCCTTTCGCTTAGTCCTCCCTTGCTGGCCATGTTGACGAATCCCTTGCTCCAGGAGCGATATCGCCAGCATTTGCGTCGCATGATCCAGTCTTCGGAGCGAGAGCTGCTACGAACCAGGACCCATGCCGAGCTCCTTTCCTTGAGTCAGGATTACGCGGAGCGATATCGCGGCCTTTTCCAATGGTACGAGGAACATCAGGGCGACGTCGTCGGAGCATTTAGCAAATGGGCTCTACGCGGCCGAATCCAGCTATGGACGTCCGCCGCAAGTCACGCCTTCTTGCCCTTTTTGTCCAGCGATAGGGCTTTGGAACGTCAAATCGATGGCGGCATCCAAAGTTTTGTCCAGATCTTCGGCCAGAAGCCCGAGGGCTTTTGGCTTCCCGAATGCGGCTACCGGCCCGGTGTAGAACGATGGTTGGGTCGCCAGGGGATGCGGTTCACGGTCATCAATCCTCCTCGCCAGGAGTTGCCCGCCAGTGGAATCTTTCGTCCCTTTCGCCTAGGTGCCGGGGTCCATGCCTTGCCCAGGGCGACGGATCTGTCCATGCGCGTGTGGGATGCGCATGGGGGATATCCGGGATCGCCCTGGTATCGCGACTTTTACCGTGATATTGGCTTTGAACTCGACGAGGGCCAGGTGGCCCCCTATCTCTATCCGTCCGGGATTCGCCGGGCCACGGGCTTCAAATATTGGCGGGTGACTGGCAAGGAAGGCGAAAAGGCGCTGTATCAGCCCCAGGCAGCGGCGGCCGAGGTCTCCCGGCACGCCATAGATTTTGCCGAACGCATCCGCGAGGCGCTGGCCGGCGCCGAGGCCCAAGGAATAAAAGATCCAGTGGTGACGCTACCGTTTGATGCCGAACTTTTTGGACATTGGTGGGCCGAGGGGGTAGATTGGCTCGGTCAGGTTCTCCCTAAACTTCCCTTGGGCTACGCTAAAGAGATGGACCAGGCGGCCATGGACGATGCGCCAGGACCCCTCGCCTTATCCTCTTGGGGCCGGGGCGGTTTTGGTGAGGTGTGGTGCAACCCCAAAAATGACTTTGTCTATCCGGAGCTCATGCGGGCAGACCAGGCGCTGGCCCGTGCGGATACCAAGCTCCCTTCGCCGGCCTGGAACGCACGCCTCATGACCCAAGCCGCCCGGGAGTTGGTCCTGGCTGAAAGCAGCGACTGGGCCTTTATGTTGGACCAGGGGAGCACGGTGGACTACGCGCGCATGCGACTTGAGACACATTTTGAGCGGTTTTGGCAGTTGCTCGGTTGGCGCGATCAAGCCGACACGCCGGCGCTAGCCGAGCAGGTAAGGGCCATGGAAGCGGAAGACGCTCTTCCCTTGGGGCGAGACACTTCTCCCCTGACAAGAAGGCCCGTAAAGCCACCCGATTCCGTGCTTCTTTTAAGTTGGGAATATCCACCACACGTGGTCGGCGGGTTAGGCCAGCACGTCTACGACTTAAGCCGCTATCTGGTGTTGCGCGGCCGGGCTGTGACCGTGCTGACGGTCTCGCCTCAGGGGTCCAAGGCCCCCCCGCGGGAGCGCATGTCGGGGGTCGAGGTGGTTCGCGTGCCTGTGGCCGAACCCTCGGGAGAAAATTTTTGGGATTGGGTCTTGGCCATGAATCTTGCCCTATATCAGGCGGCGCTCCGGCTTCCCCGACCCGCGGTGATTCATGCGCACGATTGGTTGGTCGCGGACGCGGCGATTGCCTTAAAGCAAGCCCAATCGTATCGGCCCCTGGTGGTCACCATCCATGCGACCGAGCGTGGCCGTCAGGGAGGGATTTACACGCGCCTTCAGGAA
>JAKAAL010000042.1 GCA_021802375.1 Bacillota bacterium
CCTAGTCAAAGTTCTCGGTGGTCTGTCGATCCTAGAAACAGTAGCGCCGAATTTTCCATCCGGCATTTAATGATATCGACCGTGCGCGGGCGTTTTGGTCAATTGTCGGGTACCATTGTAGGAGATCCAAGTAATCTCACCGGGGGGTCTGCCGACCTTCGCATCGACGCCAGTTCGGTAGACACTCGTCAGTCGGAGCGAGACGCTCACTTGCGCTCTAAGGATTTTTTTGAGGTGGACCAATATCCCGCCTTAACCTTTCACAGCCGGGAAATTCGTCCCATAGCCAAGGATAAGTACGAGGTGATCGGCGATCTCACCATTCGTGACGTGACGCGCCCAGTGAGCGTGAAAGTGGAGTCTTTGGGCACCACGAAGGATCCGTGGGGCGGCACTCGGGCCGGCTTTAGTGCTGAGACTCGGCTAAATCGAAAGGACTATGGCTTAAACTGGAATCAAGTGATCGAAGCGGGTGGCGTATTGGTGGGTGACGAGGTGCGTGTTCAGGTTGAGCTTGAAGTCGTATTGGATGAAAATCCTACGTAAGCACGATACCCGCGAACCCGTCCCATCGCGTTAGCGGTAGGACGGGTCGTCGCTTTAATAGGTTGGCAATGGATGTTGCCTGAAGTGGTGGGTGGCCTGGGTACGCCTCACGTTCGCGAGCAATACATCGAACAAGATCCCTGGACACCCTGCCGTCCGGCCTCTTCTGGCCCTTGCGGGGTTTTCCCGAGGGCCTTTTTATTTTTGCGACGATGTGCAATCCGACGGGAGGGTTGCCGTGGTTGGTTAAGCCAAAGCGCGGTGTCGGAACGTTCTTCGGGACTGCTCCGCTGAGTCCCACCGCTCCATGGGATGCTTCGTTCCGGAGATCCGCTGACCATCTCTCACCAAACCACGCGGATTTTTCGGAAACTAGGGCCGGAACGGTCCGAAGTCACGCCTGGTGAGCGATACCGCGAATACTGGTGGGAGATCCCACAAGCACGCCGCCGATCAACGACCGACGGCGCAGGGGTCGCCGAACCAGGAAACGAAGGGGCCCACCCCGGTGACCCTCGGAAACACCCGAAGGGGTGAAACCCCGCCTCAGCCTGGTAGCTGGAAGCGGCAGGAACGTGACGACATGACGAACCCTCCCGCCCCATCGTCAGCGCGTGGGCATACATACCATCGGGGTAGAAAGTTCGCCTGCGGCTCAAAGCCCACAGCATATTCCGTATGGGCGTACGACGGCCGGTCTTCGTCCGACACGGCACTGGGCGAGAGGGCGCTTGGTTCACACCGCGCGCAGATCCCGACTTGGGCCCGGTGCGGGCGATACGAGGAAGCTCTGTTCGGCCGCCTGAATCGCCGGCCTCCCCTGAGTTTCGGCTCACGATCCGATGGGTTCCGCGATCCGCCGGATTATACATCAATAATCCCTGGCGTACCCATTAATTCCATGAAAGAGAAAACCCTGCTCACAAAAGCAAGGTGCACCCGATTGCCTTTATGCGGTAATCCAGAGGTACACGGATGAGGTAAAATAGGTGAAATGACATTACGAGGTGGAACGGTTGAAAAATCGGCATTATAAAACGCCAACGTCGTCGAAAATGCCGCTCTGGATTGCCGGAGTGGTTCTCATGATCTTAGGCGTGATTGCGGTCTTAGCCTTTTTGCGCCGCCCTCAGGTCGAGTCGACCAATGTGGGAAGGCCCGCGCCTGCAGCAGTGGTGAAGAATTTGACGGAAATTCCCGCCACGACTTGGAAACCCATCGGCAGCGCCGGGGCCGTTCCCGCCGAAAAAGCGCCGGGTCCGGCCAAACCTGCGTTTTTATATGTCGGGGCACTTGGCTGCCCCTACTGCGCCGCTCAACGCTGGCCCATGATTGTTGCCCTTTCGCGGTTTGGCCATTTTTCCGGTCTAACTTTAAACCGTTCCACAGGAAAGGACGTCTATCCCAATACGCCTACTTTTAGCTTTGTTAAGGCGCATTATCAGAGCCCCTATATTACGGCTAATTTAATGGAAATTTATGGTCGCCAGTTCTCCGATGTGCGGGGATTTTATCCCGCATTAATGCGCTTAACGCGATCGGAGGCCCAGGCCTTTAAAAAATACGATGGACCGCCCTATGTTCCCGCGGCCAATTCCCTATCGTATCCTTTTGAGCTGGTTGGGGACCGCTACGTTTGGGTTGGTAGTACGATTGACCCAGGGATGTTGGATGGACATAGTTGGGCCGAGATTAGTCGCGAGGTTCGCCATGGCCAAGGTGCTTTGGGACGTGACATCCTAGCCAACGCCAACGCGCTGACCGCGGCGATTTGCGCGGTCGACGGAAACCGACCGGGATCGGTCTGCCACCAGGTTGGTGCCACTCCCGCAAGGGCGGTGCCATGATGTCACGGCAGCAGCGCTGGCAGATCATGCTGATCGTGGTGGGGACTTTAGTTGCCGGCTATTTGACCCTGTTGCACTATGATAGCCAAGTGCCTTTGGTGTGCAGCAACCATGGTTTCATCGATTGCGAAAACGTTCTGACTAGTCCCGAGTCAACCTGGTTCGGTATTCCCGTCAGCGGCTATGGCCTCATTTGGTTTATCGGCTATGGCCTCATCGTACTTTTTAGACGGGGCTCGGTCTGGTTGGGACGGTTGATGGCGATGGTGGGAGCCGCAACCGTGTTGTATTTAGTGTATGTTGAATTTGTCGTGTTGGGAACGGTGTGCCTTTGGTGTTCATCCTTGCACCTGCTTATCTTGAGTTTACTGACCATGGAGTTATTGCAGTGGATGGCTTGGAAAAATGAGGTCGCCGAGGGCATAAGTTCCCCGGGAATGCAGCTCGGATCAAGCAGGAAATCTTCAGATTACAGCGAAACTCTTTAGTCCATGAAGCTTAATTATGGCTGAAGAGAGGCTGGACTATCCATGAACCCTGTGATGCTTGCGAAATGGGCCGCGACGATACTGGCAGCGGGGGTGGCCCTCACAAGCGCGGCCTTTTCATCTTCGCCGTATCCCCCGGCCAGATTGCTTTGGCTAAAGTCGAGTGCGCCCCTCGGCAAGACGCCGACAATTTGGGCGACCATCCATCGTGACTATTTAAATAATGATGCGTTTTTGGACTCGGGGGCTCCGCCCGGGCCGAACTATCTAATGGAACTACCGACCTTGGCCAGCAGTGATTCGCCCGTGGTGAACCATCGACTCTTCGTCAATGTCAGCGGTGCGGGCAAAAATCCAGCCTCTATCCATCCGGGCATCGTGTTGGCCATACGCCCGGAGAATGGAAAGACGCTCTGGCAACAGACGTTGTTCAACAGTCTCCCTTCGGAACCCATTGTCGCCAATGGGCGTGTCTACGTGGGGGAGGGTAATGCGGTCTTTCGCAGCCATCTGCGATTCCCGCTCCCGGCAATGTCCACCAGCACCATTCGAGGCACGGGACCCAGCGCCATTTACGCGATGTCTGCTGCCACGGGGAAGATGCTTTGGAAATACGCAACCGTGGGATCGGACCAACCCTCACCCACCTACTATGGCGGACGATTGTACGTGGTTAATGGTTCGCGCCAGCTCGTGGTGTTGAATGCGGTGACCGGGCGGCGCCTTTGGCATCTTAACATCGGGATTTATGTGAGTCGCTCAAGTCCCAGAATATTCCACCACATGCTTTACGTGGGCGGTGGGGGTCCGGATGCCGTAGCCGCGATCAGCCTTAAACAGCGGCGTGTGGTGTGGCGTCGAAGTATTTTAGGCGCGATCGGTGCGGTCGACGATACGCCGCTGGCCTTGGCTGGGCAACGGCTCTACGGCGAGGCCATGGTCGGTTCGCCGTATCTTCCCTTATTGAGCCTAAGGCATCGGCAGGTCGTGTTTGCCATCAATGCCAAAACCGGGAAGATAGTATGGAAGCGTACTCTGGCGTACGGCTTTGAGCCGCGATATAAGCAAGGATCGACGCCGATGATTCATGGCAATCAGCTATTTGTGGGCAATGCGATTACGGGTGAGTTTTTCGCTTTGAATCGAAAGACCGGAGCCGTGTTGTGGAAGGTGAAGCTACCCGATCCGGTCACGCGACCGGTAGTTTTCGTTCGTAACGGTTTGATTGGAGTCACCAGCCACGGCTTGCTCTTTTCGATGACCGCCAAGGGAGGGTTTCTTCGAACGCTTCGTTTGGGCAATTGGAAGAATGCATTTGGCCCGGTGTTAATCGATCGCACGGTGTTCGTCACGGGCAACACGCCCCACAACGGATATTTGGCTGCAGTACCGCTCCAGCGACTCTTGCCAATAGCCTTTAGGAAAGCGATTAACCGTAAACCCTGATGGTTTCATGCTCCTGGTTGATGTGTGAAGCGCGCGCTTGAGCGGCACACTAGGTCGAGGAGGACATCATGAAGATCACAAAGCGGTCAGGACTCTTAGGATTGCTAGGGCTTTTTGTCGTGGGTGCGGCGGTAGTCCTTTCCTATTCGAAGTCGATTCAGAGCGGAGTCACCGTCGATTCGTCGGCCGGCGGACCAACCTGGCCATGGCAGTCAGGCGGAATCTTATACCAAAGACCCAAGTTTGGTTCCTTGGCCTATAAGGTCGTAAAACGGATCGATCCCTCGGTGCCTAAAGGGCAGTCCTTGCTGCTTCAACCGGGACAGCCGGGATTTGCTTATGGCGTGCAGGGACTGCGTCAAGTGGTGACGCCGCCTAAAAACGAACGAGTCGTCGTGGGCACGGCCACGGCCCATCGCTTAACCATCGCCAAAAAGACCTATTATTACGATCGTGTGCTCACCATGATGACGACCGCCTACAATGGCTCTTATGCCATGAATGGTCCATCTGGAGCGGTGGCGGCTTGGAATGGTCAGCCGCTGGTTCCCGGCGACGTGGCCGTGGATCCCTCGGTAATCCCGCTGGGCACCTATCTGTATGTACAGGGATATGGCCTGGCCCGGGCTGTGGATACGGGATCGGCCATCGTTGGAGACCATATTGATCTTTATTTTAATGAGCCTAGCCTAAAAATCAGTCGGTACGGCATCCGCTTTGAAAAAGTATACGTATTAGGCCCTCTGCCACCTGCTTCAGTCACCACCCTACCTGCTGGCTAGGCGGCGACAGGGCAATCGGGTATCATATTGAGCAAATACTAAGCGAACGGAGATGGAGTATGGGGCTGTTATCAGGAAAACGTGCCGTGGTGGTCGGCGTGGCAAACAAACGCAGCATCGCCTGGGGCATCGCCAAGGCCTTCGATCGAGAAGGGGCATCGCTATTGATGACCTATCAAATCGAACGATTCCGCGAAAACTTGGCGACACTAGCGACCGAGTTAACTCAGGTGCCCGAGCTACTCCCCCTTGATGTAGCTGATTCCGAATCGCTTGCTCACTTTGTCGCGGCCCTTGACCAAGTGACCGGGGAGCACGGCATCGATATCTTCGTGCATTCCATCGCGAATGCCAATCGAGAAGATCTTGAGGGGCGATTCGTAGATACTTCACGCGATGGATTTTTGCACGCTTTGGAAGTGAGTGCTTTCTCCCTACCGTTACTGACGCGGGCTTTGCTTCCCGCCTTCGAAAAGGCGGGCGGAGGCAGCGTGATGACGATGACCTACCGCGGATCAGAACGGGTCATGCCGAACTACAACGTGATGGGGGTAGCGAAGGCCGCTCTGGAGTCTTCGGTGCGTTACTTGGCCTACGATCTCGGGCGCGAGCGCATTCGCGTCAATGCAATTTCTGCCGGACCTGTCAAAACGCTGGCCATGTCTGCCGTAAAAGGCGGCAGCCAGGCACTTCACAGTGTCAGTGAGCGATCGCCCATACCGGAAAATATCAGCACGGACGATATCGGCAATGCAGCGGTGTTCTTAGGTTCCGACTGGTCGCGTCTGGTTACCGGGCAAGTTCTTTTTGTCGATAGTGGATCGCACATTATGGGATACTAGGAGCCTTGACGCCAACTTCGCCGATTGCTATACTTAGCTTCGTGGTTGCGGAAGTAGCTCAGTGGTAGAGCATCGCCTTGCCAAGGCGAGGGTCGCGGGTTCAAATCCCGTCTTCCGCTCCAAATTTATCTTAGGGCTTCGAGCCGGTATTTTGGCGACGTAGCCAAGTGGTAAGGCAGGGGTCTGCAAAACCCCTATTCCCCGGTTCGAATCCGGGCGTCGCCTCCAAGTCCATGATGTGGGTGGTTAGCTCAGTTGGTTAGAGCGCTCGCTTGACATGCGAGAGGTTCACAGGTTCGAGTCCTGTACCGCCCACCACGTAACCCAGGAGCCCGAAAGGGATCCGGGGTTTTCCTTTGCCACCACGAATGGTGAAAATAGCTGGCCATCCCCACGAGCGTAGCATACGCCACGAGACTGCACGATATGGTGGAGAATTCCTGCACGGTTTTGTTCTCGTCCTGCGCCAAACTCAGCCCATCCCCACACACCACAAACGCGCTGAGCGCCGAAAGGCTCTAGCAGAAGTTTCACAGTTAAGGACCTCAATTAGCCTCAAACCCTTGCGCCACTTCCAAAAAGCGCATTATATAATGATTGCTTGCCAGAATAGCAGCCTGGGCTCACTGCATCGCTAAAAAGTTTCCATGATTATCGGCGTTTAACAAAGGATTTTTCCCCTTCGATGGAGAGGTCTCATATTATCAAAGTGGTTACGCTGGAGGGTCGTCGATGGCTACCATTACCCAACGCAAGGTGCATGGACAGACCTACGATAGGGACCTAGTACCGAGGCGCGTCGGGGGCACGGCGTCGGTGAGGGGCAGGTGGCGGCGCCCGCATATTTCCGGACCGTTTTGCGATTGAGCGCCAGGTGTTTAGCAATGCAACTGACGGATTTCCCCCGTTGCTGACGGGCTTGAATCTCGAGATAGAGCGCGGTTCATAGGGCCCGGCTCGGCGATGCCGCGACCGTCTACCGCAGCGCCAGCGAACCGGGTTCCACAGCGACCGAGGGTTGAAAGGGCGCCAACGTCGGGAGGCGTCGCTGAAAGAATCGTTCGACGGCTTCGCCAAAATTTTTCAACGCGTAAAAGCGGTCGGCCACGGATTGCGCTTCCGGAGCCCCTTCTCGGCTTGCTTTGGCGTAGGCGTCAGCGCGATCGCGAGGGTGTGCCACGCGTCGCGTCGCGTCGCGACATTGACCCATTCTTGTGGCACCTGAATACTGAACGCGCCGGTGCCATCTTCGGTCAGGCGAGTCAGAAGGTCTCGTGCGACAGGGTGACGGCGTTCATCGCGACGATTGTGTGCGTATACGAGGACATTGGTATCGACAAACTCAACGGTCATAGAGCTCATCGCGTTTCCTATAGAGCCGTTCGCCTTGTAGTGCGAAGGCGTAGCCCTTGGACAAGGGTGCGATTACACGAGCCGCCGCGGAACGCTCCGGCGTCCAACGCTTTCGGGTCTCCTGAATGAAAGGCAACGCTTCGTCGGGCATGACATCGATGAGCTGTTTCAACTCTTCGCGGGTCGCCATTGTCCATATCGCTAACCGCCCGAGGGAGGTGTATTAAGGACCCTCAAACCCGGCCAGTAGTTCAACCGTATTTTGCACAATACATGAGGATTATTCCGAAGGCTCAATCCACCAGGTTTTGCCCCATACCGGCTAAATCCGTCGAGATGAAGCAGAAGACCATCCAACATCAACCTTTGGTCGGGGAAAAAAGGCGCGGCGATGGCGGGAAACGCGGTCCTGTTGCATCCCGGACCGGCTCTGATCGTGATCCCCAAATAAGGAAGCGCCGCGGGCTTAGCCAATCTGGATGGCCATCCGACTACGAGAAGGTCTATCGCGAAACCTGCCATGGGTGGGGGCTCGAAAGCCAAAGGAGGGAACCCCGTCAAAATCCAGACGAAATGGGGCTGGCACAGACCACCACGGTTGCAGCCAAATCACTTTCAGGATCGTAGTCTTTCAGGATGGCAAGCACTTTCAGGCCGAGTAAGGATTCCACGGCTGCCGCCAATCTCCGCTTGTTTTCTCGAACTAAAACTAGGTCTGCCAATTGGGCCGTCTCTGGAGCCAGTTTGTCCAGTAATGCCAGGACGGGAATGCGTCGATGCCTGGCTAAAATCAGAATCTTATCGCCGAGGATCTCCGCACGCTGCTGACTAACACCAACAACGTACATCTCTTGATTGATGGTGTTATAGATCTTGATGATCTCCTGTTTCAGCTGGCCGTTTGAATGCGCCGTCATGACCTGACCTCCTCATGCTTGGGTCGGGTTTCCTTTCATCCTTCCTATCTTATCCTACGGAGATGGTCGGATTTTAGACGGGAAGTTCTTCAATCCAGCTAGCGCATTTGCCGGAAAATCTTTGTCGATCGTATAGGACCCGCAAAGCTGCATATACTACGGTGGTTATCATTTCCAATTGGAGGTGAGCCCGTGACCAAAGAATGGGTGGTGGCCACTGATCATGTGTGGCTTAACGGATTAGGAGAACATTTGGCTAGAACGGTTCCAGGAGAATGGAAAGAGGTCGTCGCTCCTGCTGTGGTTGGCTATGTGTTAACGCGCAGCGAGGGAGTCGAGCAAGCCATGCCAATCGCTCGTAGCGTCAGCCGGTTCTTAGTTGAACGCTGCACGCGTACGTGGTTGCAACGTCTGTTTTGCCGCCACTACCACGATTTTGATGAACAGGCGCAAACTGCCATCGTGAATGCGGCATCGCAGTGGGTTACGATGGACCAGGAACGAAATCAAGATCGCTTAAATTTGGCTACGGCCGAACTGTTCCGCTTTTTGATGGACCACGATGAGGTGGTCTTGGATGGTGTGATATCATTTCTTTGGCCAGAGATTAGTCAAGAGTATGAAGAAGCCTTAGATCGAGCGGTGGACGACTTTCTCATCGAACGCGAGTACCATGACTTTGTGGGACTGCTCAGGCGCTTGGTGACTAAATCCCGGACGTCTATAGGATCGGTGCACGTATTCTTCGATAGTGATCGTTTTTATGTTGAAGACGAAGGTGGGCATCGGCTAGGAGAAGATATTCTCGATGACATGATGTCAGGCATTCAATTGGAAGCGGAGACCTATGATGACCTGTTAGTGAGCCTTTTAGTTACGCTGGCGCCAATGCAATTGACGATTCATCGTAAGACCCCGGATAGGGAGGCCATGAGAACCATTCAAGGAGTGTTTGGTGAGAAGCTCGTATGCTGTCAAGGATGCCCTCGATGTCTCTCTGGGACTTGGCGAATTGACAATCCTGGCTAAGCCAGGCTATCATGCCAGAGAGACGACTTATCGCCTTCATACGTGAAGAACGGACTAGCGGCAGGTGTTGCCCGACCAGAGAGAGTCTTTTCGTGAGCCTCACGAGCTGAAAGAAGACTCGGGAGCAGCGATGCCGCACACCATCCGGGAGCGTCCAGCGGATCATCGATAAGCTTGGCGGGAGAGCCCGATATCGCTCACTTAAGCGAAGAGATCCTTCATGGTGGTGGAACCGCGGCCTACGGTCGCCCACTAATTATGAGGGGTTTTGTTGTTGGACCTCATTTTAAGTAGAGGAGGAGACGCCATGAACGAAATCGAAGTGGTTGTAAACGGCCAGTCATGCAAAGTGGCCGAAGGCTCTCGCCCTCTGGACCTGCCTGGAAAGCCGCAGGGCACATTAGCCTGTGCCGTGAATGGGGCGACCATCGATCTGAAAAGGCCGCTTTGGGAGGGGGGGCATCTTGACTTTCTCACATTTGACGACAGCCCGGGACGGATGGTTTTTCGCCATTCAAGCGCTCACCTCCTGGCGCAGGCCATAAAGCGTCTTTGGCCCACCGCCCAGCTTGGTACGGGACCAGCATTAGAAGATGGCTTTTACTATGACGTTTTGTTGCCCGAGACTATCAGCGAGCAGGATCTAGATCGCATACAACAAGTTATGGGCGAATTAGTCGGTGAGAACTTGGAAATCGAGCGCTTAGAGCTTACTCGTCAGCAAGCCCTAAAATTGTTCTCCGATCGCAATGAAGTGCTGAAGCTCGAAATTATTGAGCGCATTCCCCAAGGGACCACGATTTCAGCCTATCGCCAGGGAGAATTTGTGGATTTGTGCTCGGGTCCGCATCTTGTCTCTACGGGAGAGATTCGTGCGATCCGCTTAACCAACGTTTCTGGCGCCTATTGGCGTGGAGATGAATCTCGGCCCATGTTGACCCGAATTTATGGCACCTCTTTTCCCGATCACAAGCAACTGGAAGACTTCTTTATCCGACAAGAAGAAGCCAAACGTCGGGATCATCGCAAACTTGGCCGCGAATTGAACCTCGTGAGCTTTTATGAAGATGCCCCGGGATTTCCCTTCTGGCACCCCAAGGGGCATACCTTGTACCGTACCTTAGAAAACTTTTCCCGGACGTTACAGCAGCGACGGGGATATGAAGAAGTTTCAACGCCGTGGATCTATCGCATCGGTTTGTGGCAAAAATCAGGGCATTGGGATCATTACCGTGACAACATCTTTGTCATAGATCGTGAGGATGAACTCATGGGCCTGAAGCCCATGAACTGTCCAGGTCATGCCCTACTCTTTGGGTCCACCACGCGATCATATCGGGATTTGCCCATGCGTCTAGCTGAGTACGGACCCCTGTCCCGTTACGAGCGCTCAGGAACCCTACACGGTCTGTTCCGCGTCCGAGGATTTCATCAGGACGACGCTCACCTTTTCGTTCGAGAAGACCAAATTGCCCAAGAGATGGAAGGCGTATTAGAGTTAGTCGATGTCGTCTATCGCGCCTTTGGCATGCCCTACGAGGTGGTTATCTCTACGCGTCCTGATGACTACATGGGTGATCTTGAGCTTTGGCAGAAGGCGGAGGCCGAACTGGAGGCGGTGTTAATCCACCACCAGCTGAAATACCAGGTGAATCCTAAGGATGGCGCCTTTTATGGACCGAAGCTGGATTTCTATGCCGTCGATGCCTTGGGGCGCCGTTGGCAGTGCGCCACCGCGCAGTTGGATTTTCAGACTCCCGTTCAATTCGATTTGCACTATATTGATAACGAAGGTCGCGCGTGCCGTCCCGTGATGATCCACCGGGCTATTTTAGGGTCTTTGGAACGGTTCTTAGGCATCTTGATCGAGCACTACGCCGGGGCCTTTCCTCTGTGGTTGTCGCCGGAACAAGTGCGTGTTATTCCCATTACTGACCATCAACTGGAGTACGCCCAATCGATTGAGGCGCTCCTGATGGCCAGCGACATCCGGGCACACGTAGATAACAGCAATCAAAAGCTGGGCTACAAAATCCGTGCGGGGCAGGTGGATAAAGTGCCGCTGATGTTGGTGGTGGGTGGACGTGATCAAGAAAACGGGACCGTCTCGGTGCGAGATCGTGAGCTTGGTGACCTCGGAGCCAAACCTTGGCCTGACTATGCCAAAGAAATATTGGCGATGGCGGCCATGCCTCGAGATTAAGCTACTAGACACGAGAGGCCCGACGCCGGTCGAGATGGGACGTATCGAAAACTTCGGGCCTCTTTCGTGTGGGAAGAGGAGACGGATGTATGTATTCTCTATAAGCTATTCGCATGGTCAGACAAAAAGTGGGGGGTGTCCGCTGCTAAGTTCGGGTGTTCTAAAAAATTTCGTGGGCGTTTCCCATATTCGAGCGAATGTCCCCCCGTTAAGCGAGGTGAGTTGTGTGATATCCGCTCGTTGACCAAAAATGGCCAAAATCTCCGTCTCGTATAAACTTTTGATATTCCGTAAGCATGTGCAAACTCCAGCGCTATCGTCGGTATCTGGCCGAAGAGCAGGCCACATGCCAAAACCACCGGTTTGCATCGGTGTGGTAGGTCGGTGATGGGCGGTTGGCGTTGGTAACCACGACCTGCTAGGTCGGCGAAGGTCCCGACCGCCGCACCAGTCTTGTGATCCGATCCGGGCCAAGATAATATAATGTGAAGGTTGCGGCGATTCCATCAATCAGTGGCGGATCGTTGTCCCAGCCGAGGCTCTAAGCGATCGGGAAGATGTGCCAATCTGAACTCATCGTGGGTATGGGCTGGTGCCATTTTATCTGAGCCTGGCCGCTGCCCTGCCGGCCAGGCCGTAATCTCCGGATTGAAAGAAGATCGGCCATGACTCATTGGAAAGAGAGGAAGGGCTATGCGCTTTGCCCGGATCATCATGCTTGGTGCGGTCAGCATGGGGCTCGGGGTGACAGGGGTCTCTGCGAGTCCCACGCAGACCGCAGTAGCCATGAACGTGCTCAAGAAACGCCTAGGGAGCGGCGTCCTAGCCTCGGCTGATATAAGAACGCCGAGCGCGGGCAACTCCTTGAGAGCCTTGCTGCTCTTGCAAGCGACCAGCAAGAACCCACAACTTAGGAAGCTAGTCGGTGCGGATCAAGTCCCCCACGGCATGCCTCAGGAATCAACCAGGGTTCGGATGGATGTGCCGCTGTATCCGGGAGCGCGTCCGGAGTCCTGGCACGTCCGGACGTATCCCGCCCCCGTGTCCGCCAGTTGGTATCTCTTGGCATCACCGGTACGGGCCTATTATGTTCACGCGTCGCTGCTCTCCGTGGCGAATTGGTATCAAAATGCCTTCGCTGAACGGGGATATTTGCTTACGGGCTCGAGCGGGGGAGGCACGGATCAAACGACCTACGACTTTTCGAAGGTTCCGCTGTTAG
>JAKAAL010000043.1 GCA_021802375.1 Bacillota bacterium
TCGGCACTTTCAGGACTATACCTGTCCATGACCAACACCCTGGAAATCGGCATCACGTCGCAGTTTATCGGCTTTTCCAATTATGTAAGCCTCTTCACCAATCCCATTTTCCTTGATTCTCTGTGGCACATGGCCGTATTGGCCGTGGCTGGGGTCATCATCGGCACGGTGGTGCCCTTCATCGTCGCCGAGATGATTTTTCACTTGGGTAGCCAAAACTGGCGATACACCTACCGTATTGTCTTCCTGCTCAAGATGCTCATCCCGGGCATGGTGGTTGTAGAAGTCTGGGGCTACATTATGGGGGTCAATGGCGTGCTCGACCAGGTGGTCCGGTTTCTTGGCTTGCCGGGCGGGAACATCTCCTGGCTCATCGACCAGCACACCGCACTTGCGGCCATTATCTTTATCGGATTTCCTTGGGTTGCCGGGATCGGAATTTTAATCTACTACGCTGGATTAGTCGGCATCGATCCTGAAATTTTGGACGCTGCCAGCGTAGACGGATCCCGTGGCCTGCATCGCATCTGGCACGTCGATATCCCTTTAGTCAGTGGGCAGGTTAAGCTCATCGTCATCTTGAGTGCCATTGGCAGTTTTCAAGGTTACTTTGCCCAGTTCTTGCTAACCCAAGGCGGACCCGGATGGGCTACCCAAGTACCCGGCTACTTCATGTATTTGAATGCCTTTAAATACGGGGAAATGGGCATGGCCAGTGCCATTGGAGTTTTCTTATTCGTCCTCATTTTGTCCTTGACGATCATCAACATGAAGTTTATTCGGTCCAGCCAAGACTACCAAGCGCAATAACGGAGGAGCCTACCTATGGTCATTTCGAACGCGACCGCCGCATCGCTGAAGACACCCACCCAGGTGGTCCCATCATCCCCTCGCTCCAACCTTAAGTGGGCCTTGCATGTGGCGCTTTGGATCTTAGCCGGACTAGAATTTTACCCCATGATCTTGGCCATTATGATGTCGTTCAAGTCCAGCACGCAATATTATATCCACCCCTTTAGTCTAACCTTTCCCTTGCATCTTTCGAATTACAGCCAGTCATTTGCCGTCATTTGGCATTACATGTTGAACAGCGTGGCGGTCGTCGGGATCTCGTTAATAGGCACCCTGGCCGTGTCCACCTTAGCCGGATTTGTCATCGGGCGGTATCGATTCCCGGGGCGCGACCTTCTCTACTACATGTTGATTGCTCTGATGATGGTCCCCGGCGTGCTGACCATGGTCCCCATGTTTGTCCTGATCAGCCATTTTCACATGGTCGACACCTGGTGGGGCCTGGTTTTTCCCTATATTGCTGGCGGCGAAATTTTCTCCATCTTTCTATTGCGGCAGTTCATGATGGGCATCCCTCAGGAGCTTTTTGATGCGGCCCAGGCCGATGGCGCAAGCATCTGGCAGGAGTTTTGGCACATTGCCCTGCCCTCCGTGCGGCCCATCATCGGCGTGATAGCCGTAAACCACGTGATCGGATGGTGGAACGACTTAATTTGGCCCAGCATTGTCATCAGCAATCCCAAGTGGATGACGCTCATGCCCGGCCTGTACAACTTCACCGGTCAAAACCAGACCGACGTGGGTCCCCTCATGGCGGGCTACGTGCTTGGCAGCATCCCCTTGGTCATTCTCTTTTTGTTCACTAGCCGTCTTTTCGTAGAGGGCATGAACTCTGGAGCGTTCAAGCTCTAGTCCGTTTCGAAGGCCGAGAGTCGTCGCACGCGGACCGCGGCCGATCATTCACCTAAGGAGATGGTCACGACGCATTTCACCAAAGTGTTTTCGCCGCCCGTCCGGGGGCCATGATCAGGGTGCCGCACCCTGTTCGTGCCGACACCCGGAAGGTGGACCACTAAGGAGGCCGGGCAGCATGATTCGCACAGTTGGGCGTCTTAAATTTTCCTATCTTCAACCTTTAAGGAGGTCTTGACATGCAAGCAACGCACACGCCTAAAGTTAGTTGGAAAGCTATGACCCTGGGCGTCAGCACGGCTGCCCTGCTCGCCTTGCCGGCGGTAGGATTCGCCGCAAAAGCGCCTGCAGCCATGCCATCACAGATCGGACTCGGTTCGAAGCAACATGTTACGCTTACGCTCCTGACCCCTAACTACTATCCCAGCACCAAGCTGCATCCGAGGGTGGGCGCACCGGTGGGGCAGGTTGCCATTAGCCACATCATCGCCAGTTACGAAAAACTGCATCCCAATGTTAAGATCATCGACATCACCCCACCCCCTTGGGGAGCACTGACCCAATGGGTCACCGGTCATGCGGCCAACAATTCGCTACCCGATATTTTAGAAAATGGAGCCGGCTATTTCACGGTGCCCGAAGATTCGTCAGAGCTGGTTAATCTATCTCCCTATCTACGTCAAAAGAACCCCTACAACGCCAAGGCTAAAGCTTGGGCAGGCACCTTCATCCCGGGACTTCTCGCTGAAACCAACGCCAACTTTCTTGGTCCGCAGTACGAAATTGCCACGGACTGGTACATCATTCATTCGCTGTGGTACAACAAGACCCTGCTCAATCGGCTGCATCTGCCCGTCCCCAGCACCGTGGCCCAGTTGTTTAACGACCTAAAAGTGATTAAGGCCAAGGACCACGCCGTGATTCCCATCGAAGGCCAAAGCGGATACTTCATGTTGCCTTTGGATGGCACGGATTTCCCCTGGTACTACAACGTGATGTTCCCCATCTTCAAAAAGATGTCACCGCACGGTGGGCACAGCGTCAAGCCAGCGCAATTAGCCTATGCTTTTAAGAACGGGTGGCTCTCGTATCAAAAAAATCCCAGACTAAAGTGGCTGGTGGCAACCCTATTCAACGACTTCCTGCCCTACACGGCGTCCCGCCAAGCATTACTGACGGCGGAAGAGAACGCCTCGTCGTCTACCAGCTCGCCCACCTCCCCCTTCAACCAGTTCGTTCAGGGCAAGATTGCCTTTTTGCCCGGCGCAGGATACCTCACCCAGTACTTTTATGGCGCCAATGCGCTTCATCCGAGCTTCCAGATTGGTGTGGAGCGTATGCCTCGGCTGACCAAAGCCACGACGCCTTATGCCAATCCTGCCCAGCAGCAGTCGGGAGCCTCGGTGGGAGTGCCCTATTCCGTCACCCAAGAAGCTGCCAGGCAACACGTGGTGAACTGGGCCGTGAACTTTCTGCAATATCTGACCTCAGTCAAAAACGATCAGTACTTGGTCAACAACGGATTTCGCTTCATCCCTGGAATTAAAGGCGCTGTGCCGTCGAAGACGGCACTGGCCTATAAGTTGGCCACGGCCGGTCCCGTCAATTGGGGCGCATATCCCGCGGTCGTGCCTAATCCGCTTAGCGATCCTTCTGCCGTAGCCACCAATAAGAGCTACTGGGAGTATTTCACCTTAAATCAATTAGGCTATCCGACCGTGGCCGCCAAAGTGGACCAAAACAACCTGGCCTGGGCCAATCAGACGATTGCCCAGAATCATTACGCGAACCCCTACAAGTAGGCGATGGTGAAGGGAGGGACTTCTCTCCCTTCTCCCCTCTTCACCCCAATGATTTTGTCATCCCTCTTGGGTTTGGCCGGGTCGTACCCCATAAAGGCCCTGAACGGTCTGCACGACCGGATCGCGCCCCAAGACGGATCGATAAACGGTATCGTCTCGCCCACTTCATCATCGATGCCTCGGTTGTGGCATCGCGCCGAGCAACCTGGCCTGAAGCGCCATCGCGAACCCGCCAGCGGCGAGACTGACCTCCCGGCAGATGCCTGATATGCTTCGACTCGTGGCGCGAGGTCATGAACTAGTAAGCCAAGGCCCTAGGGTGTATCCGCTCCCGTAACGTTTTAGACGGATTGGACCGAAAGATTTTATCCCTTTTTAGGCGGTTTGGTGTTTGCCGCCACACTCCCCGATCGTTTCGAGGAGTGGCACGCGCAAATGAGAACCAGGAGGGAGACTTTCGAAAAGATATTATCGCTAAGCTATCCCCTGGCTTGCTCTGGGTGCCCCTTAGCTGCGTGGCCGCGTTGCCCGTCGATAGGCAGCCAGTAAGTTATGGGCGTTTATGTGCCTCAGTAAACAAAAGAATCTCTGCCACGACATGTGCGATCGGTGCGCTGGCGTCGATGATAATCCCGTTTTCCGGAATGTCTTCTTTCGTCCGATGCAATCGCAAAATGTGTTCCCGCTCCGCTTTCTTTCCGCCCCATTCATGTTCCGATCGCTGGTCAAGCCGCCCGTTTAAGGTGTCAAAATCCACATCCAGGACAAAAACTCCATCAAACCAATCGATGAATTTCGAAAAATTCCTGGAACCCCCGCAGAAAAATGTGACGGCCTCATCTCGGTTATCGACCAAATCTTTGACCTTGTCTACGTGCCAAATGTGGTGCTCATGCGCGAAACCCTCTACTGGCGTACCCGTTTCTGGATCGCCTTGGTAAGCCAGTTCACGGTCCCCATTAATGGCATGGTAACCTCGCCGCCGCAGTTCGTTGCAGACCGAAGTCTTCCCACTGCCGGAAACCCCTTCGATGAGGTAATTTCTAATGCCCATAACTCGATGGTACAACAATGCACGGCACCCCGCCAGACGACCGATCGTCGTTTGACCTCAGCTGCCTTGCACGTTCTGGCCTGGCACGCACGCCATCAGAATCCGCTCGTCAGTCATTCCTAACCTCCAGCGACGGTGCTGACCGACATGCATCTCATGCGACCTGCGAGGCCTCGAAGTCTTGGGCTTTGCCAGGATAAGTGACGGGTTAACACACGTCTGATTAACGATGGACTTGCCAGAAGTCCCCATCAGCCACACGGATGGATGGTGACTCCATCCCCCAGGTCGACAACAGTTCCGCTCCTTGATGGTCGCAAGCGACACCGTAGACCTTTTCCCATTCCACCATGCGAAAGAGGGCTGTCTTTGCCAATTTGGAGTGGTCCACCGCCAGCACGACCCGATCAGCTTGAGCGGCAAAGGCCTGTCCAACGGAGGCTTCCGCTTCCGTGTGTGTGCTGGCCCCGAATCGCGGATCAAGCCCGTTTGCCCCCAATATGGCCCAATCCAAATGTAGGTTGGCCAGTACGCGGAGCGCCAAAGGCCCCGTGGTCTCGTAGTTAGCCGCCTGCAACACGCCGCCCACCACCACCACAGCAACCTTCGATGCGGTCAGCTCAAAAGCAATGTTTACGGCATTGGTCACGACGGTCACGTTAACCCCCGTCTCAGCGATATGACGGGCAATCTGGGTGGTGGTGGTCCCTCCATTTAAGCCGATAACCTGTCCGGCCTGAAGTTGGCTCACCACGGCACCGGCGATCGACCGCTTCTCTTGATCGGCCTCCGCGAGTCGCTCCTGAAAAGCCCCTTCCATGGCCAATGCCTCCACGGCAACGGCTCCGTGATACCGTCGGATGCCCGAAGTTTCCTGCAAATCCTGCAGGTCTCGTCGAATGGTTGCCGCTGAACGGCCAAGCCTTTTAGCTAAATCGATTACGGACATCGACCCTTCACTTTTGAGTACCGCCAAGATCTCATCATGACGCTTGGCCACCGATCGTCTTGTTGCTCTCGTCGTGCCGGCCACGGCCTTCCTCCTTCACGTGTCGGCGGCCTGTCGGCTCTCAGAAGAGTGTTTTTGGGACCCGCCACCGTCAATCTTCACTATTATTATACCTCGTATATATTCGGTCGATCCTACTCGCCGAAACCGGATCTTCAAGAATTTCAATGCGCTTTTCGTGAAGATTTCCATGGATCAGGCGAACCTTGCTGGAGAGAGTCCGGTGATAAGGAACGTTCACGCGCAAATCCTCGGATAGGGGCGGGCAATGATTTGAACTCGTCATTATGATGAAGGGTGATCGTCTTAAAAGTGGAGCGTACAAGCCCGCCGTTTTGTAAAAACGATCGGTTAGGGCAGAGGTGAAGGTGCTGGACAGCACTCTCCATTTCCTGTCGGTCAAATCTTCTAAGCCGCGACCGAGCGCATCATCATTAAACTGGGACGCCTACGCGCCATAGAGGGGATTGCGATGAGTCAACACATTGATGATCAGCGTAAGGAGCAAGACACTGGGAGCAATGCGGAACCGTACCGGATCCCACGGCAACCCCTAATAACCACGGAGTCTCTCCCTTTTTCCTGCGGCTGCTGCTCGACCTTGGGTTGCATCGAGACTACAGACCTCGTGTATGTTGGGGTAAGTAGATGCCAACCGTATCTGGTGGGAGAGCGAGCCAAGCTAACGACCACGACGATTTGGCCGCGTGCAAAGTGCCGATAGAAAGGGAAGAGACAAGACGGAGAAAGGAACAAGCCGATAATAAATTCTGGAAAGGACCTAGTCATGGGGGTGGAATTGGCGCATACTCGGTGAAGGATCTTCTTCTGGGGGTACCGTAATCGAACGACCGCTGTCTTTGGGAGGGGCCACATGGTTTACGTTCCGGCATCGCTAGCGATCCCCTTTGATCAAGACGCATTAGCCGATATCGCCAAGCGGTATCGCGTGCAGGAACTGACGGTCTTTGGTTCCGTGCTTCGCCCGGATTTCGGACCGCGAAGTGATGTCGACGTGCTGGTGACGTTCTTACCCGGCACTCCGATCACGCTACTCTGGTTGGGAGGACTCTCCGTGGACTTGGAGGGGCTGTTCGGGCGCCGCATCGACCTGGCGCACCAACCCGCCCTGAGATCCTTTCTTCGGACCGAAATTCTCTCGACCAGGGAGGTTATCTATGTCCAAACGCCAGTTTCGCACTAACTGGGACTACCTGAACGACATCGCCGACGCCGTGGACAAGCTGCGACAACTCACCCAGGACATGACCTACGACAGGTTTCAGGACGATTGGCGAACTTACCTCTAAGGCCGCTTTTTCACTGCTCGAAATTGTCGGCGAAGCCAGTGGACGGATCACGGCGGATTTTCAGGCCCAACATCGGGCGATTCCCTGGGGCGCCATGAGAGGGATGCGAAATGCCCTCATTCATGGCTACCCCTCGGTGGAACTGAACATCGTGTGGGACACCCTCCAGCAAGATATTCCCCAATTAAATGAACAAATCCGCCAGGTTTTAACGGCACATGCGCGGGCAGTACTCGATGACGAGCGAGAACGGTAAATCCCCCTATAGAGGCCCATACCCCGGGCTCCTTGGACTGGGCGCGTGCAAAGCACCGGTAGAAAGAGACCCTGGCAATAAGAGCGTTTAAAGATCGGTCAATGCGTTCAAGCGTCGTCAGCACTCATTGCTTTGTGAACAAAGGCCATGTTTTCCGTCAACGACTGGCTGATCTTGGCATTAGACTTCCCGTGACTCGCACTGATGGCGACAAGTCGTTCCGCACCACGACGCCGGAAAATGATCCCCGCGACACCACCCACTCGGATAAAGGCGTTCGAGAAACGGCTTAGACGCCCTACCTGTACGTTTCTGCCCTTGGGGATCCTCATCGACTCCCGTTTGCAATTTACCGGCAGTCCGATCGCTGTGACAGTCACCAACGACCGGATGGTTCGCGGCGCGTGTACGCAAGGAGGTGACATGTTTCTTACGCCGCTTACGCGATAGCTTTAACCACACGTGGGCTCCGTCAAGCCGACCCATTTGTCTCTACCCTGGCCTAAAGGCCGGAGCTTGAAGATGCCCATCGCAGCTTCCGCATGTCAGAATAACGAAATTCGGCGAATTTATTGGGGCCTAACCGCTGGGATAGAAGCGTCGGCTTCCTATTTGATGGAGGAAGCCGACGATTGGACTGTCCTTACTTGCGTAAACCAAACATTTGCGGATACTGGGCAACGATTCCGCTCGACAGATACGCCCCCGCGGTAAACATGTAATCGTAAGCCGCCCCGAAATCCTTGGCCTGAAGTTGATATTTTCCTGCGGCGAATGCATGGAAGGAGGCCAACAACTGATTCATGTGATGTTGCAGCGTGGCCGATAACGCGCTAGCGCTGATGTACGGATCCGCCTTCGCCATAAAGGCGGAGAAGCTGTCCCGGTAGGATGTCATCGCCTTCATGGCGGCCATCTGCCCGGCTGCGTCATGCGCTTTGGTGGCCACCACATAATGAACCATGTCATTGATATGGCTTTGCCACAAGGGCGTAAACGCCTTGCCAGCTGCCGGGCCGTACACGGAGGCGATCGCTCCGCTTAGCGCCTGAGTATTTTGGTTCAAGGCGTAGACCCAAGAGGGGTATTGAGGCGATCCGGCATATCCGCTTTCCATCGCCAGTTGGGCCAATATGGCATGTGCTCCCAAAAGCTGATCGAGCGTTACACGGAGATGGACAGGCAGCGTATTGGGGCTCGTGTTGTTGAATGTCGACGGATATTGTTTGGCGATGGATACCGCGAGATAGTCACCAGCGACAAACATGAAGTTGTAGGCCGAGACCATGTTCTGAGCTGACATCCGATATTTTCCGGCAACGAATGCGTTGAAGGAGGCCATCAATTGGTCCATGTGCTTTTGCAGCGCGGCCGACAACCTGCTGGCGTTAATGAACGGATCCGCTTTGGCCATGAAGGCGGAGAAGCTGTCGCGGTAGGATGTCATGGCTTTCATCGCGGCCATTTGGCCGGCGACGTCGTGGCGTTTCGCGGCCAGCACGTAGTCGACCAAGTCGTTGATGTGGCTTTGCCAGAGCACTTGAAATTGCCTGCCGGCCGCTTTACCGTATACCGAGGCCACCAGGTCACTGAGTTCTTGGGTGTTCTGGCCCAAGGCTTTGGTCAACTGAGGGTAGTCAGCAGCCCCAGCATATCCAGCCTGCATCGCCAGTTCCGCGAGCACGGCGTGTTCACCTAACAACTGATCCAGGCTTACACGCAGATTGGCACCAGGTGTGCTCGTGGCCGAGGCTGGTGGAGCACTGGCAGCCAAGGCTCCGGCGGCGGGCATGGTCGCCGCTAATCCCATCGTCAATAGTGCCGTACCCAGCACTGCAACATGCTTTTTCATCAAGCATCTCTCCTGTTCATGTTGAACATTCTAGGAGAAGTGGTTTCTCCCGATGTGGTTCATCCAGTAATACGCCAAGGTGTGGCGATGGGATCTCTCGCCTCTAAAAAATTGCGTAGCGGTTTATGGGGCTCGATGGGACGCCAACAAGCCATCCGACATGACGGAGGATGGCTTTCGCGCTGCGCTCTCAAGCATTATGGTCAAGGGGAGTCGTAGGACTAGGACTCGCCCTATTGAACGGATCCCGGTGATGTTCTTATTCTCATGAAATCGTCTTCTAAGCGATGAGGCGAGTGCCTTAGTCGCCTGGCACGCTCCGAGCTTGAGGGGTTAGCATGGACCCAGCACAGGCACTCACTCGCTTCACCGTCCAAACAAGAGATAGGATCCCCCTAGATAGGGCGCGCGGGTCGATAACGCACTTGCGACAATTTCGGTTTCAGCCAGCGCACCTGGAAAAAGCTCGTCAGCTAGCGCCTCCCATAGCATGGCCTGCCAATGCATAAAACTTCCGGCTATGCCGCCAGACAAAACCACCACGCTGGGACGCAGCACCATAATCAATGCACTTAAACCAAAGGCCAGACCGGCGGCGAACGTCTGCCACACCTTCACCGCCCATGGTTCTTGCTCCATTAAGGGCACTACGACATCCTCCATAAAGCTTTCTACCGGGTGCCCCGCCTCCATACAGAGTCGCCGAAGGCCTTTTGCCCCAACCACCGTCTCCACGCATCCCCGCTTGCCACAACCACACGGCCATCCCGATCGGTCCATGCTGAGATGTCCGATTTCTCCCGTAGCCGGATCTTGCAGCAACTGTCCGCCTACGACCAGCCCAGCCGCTATTCCAGTCCCGATCACCACGTCGGCAAACGTCTTGGCCCCATCCAACTGCCGTCCAACACCATACTTCCACTCCCCAAGGGTATGGAGTCGCACATCATTTTGCAGGACAACTGGCAACCCAAATCGTTCTCGCCCCATTTTCTCTAGGGGCACGTCGCGCCATCCCAAGTTCGCATTGAGTTTAACCATGCCGTTACCGCTGTCCACCACACCGGGAATCCCTAAGACCAGTCCCTGAACGGCTCGTCGGTCTATCGGCATCTTGGCACAAAGACTCTCTAGAACATCGAGCACCGCCATAGGGGTGGGCACGGGGGGCGTCGAGCATTGGTCTTCACGCAAAATCTCGCCCCGATGACCCACCAGCGCGAGACGGATGTTGGTCCCACCCACGTCGGCCACCCACCCTAAATCCTTGCCGCTCACCCCTACACCTCGAACCATGCGGCTGAGGTCAAGGGCGCCCAACTAAACAAAGTTCAGTCCTGCGGTATCGGGCAATGGAAGGTTCAATCCACTCGGCGTATATAGCCACGTGGCCAAGGTCCGCCGATCACCGTGAGAGGGCAAAGGAAGCTCATGGAGCCGGGTTTCCGGTTCGGACCAGGCCAGGCCAAGCTCCCCGCTCTCCTCCGATACGACGGACAGCGGGGAGCCGAATCGTTCCGTGATCAGGGGATTGGATTCCGTCACCAGGCGACCGAGGTCTAGGATCGACAAAGTCCCCTGATTGGGAACGGGTTCAAGCGAAATACCCCGATTAATCAGCTGAGCGCGAAGGCTTACGTCTTCCGGTTGCAGGCGCAGTTCGACCAATGAGGCTCCCATAAGCCGGGTCGCTCGTTCGACCAGCGAAACCACGTGGCTTCGAGTGCCAGCCCACTCTAACACCTCCACCCTCGTTCCATCGCGACTGGGGGTTGCCACCGCGTACCCGGCAATCTCACCCTGGACCCCAAGGGAAAACACCCGGGTCGCTTGCGACCGCGAACGATAGCGCGGCGCGCTAATGGATTTCAAAAAACTGATCATTTCTTCAAAAGTTCGCCGATAGCGGCAGGTCTCTTGCACATAAACACGATGCAGGGCGTGGGCCACGCTGGCGATATCTGAAACTTCCTCAACCACGGCGGCTTCGTGCTGCAGATCGTGGTCATCTATGACCCAGGCGGCCTTCAGCAGTTGGCCGAATGGCACGCAACCTAAACGGTCATAGAGCGGTCTGGCCCCCGACACCAACATCAACGCATACTCAGACCGCACGGCTTCCACGATATTATTCAGGATCTCCGTCGCATGCCCACGACCTCGATAGTCGGCCAGCGTACCCACAGAGCCGATGGCAATCGCGGAAAGTTTCGCGGGGCCAACCACCAACTCACATGGGTAGGTGGCGACCATGCTGATCGGCGTTCCCTGATCGTCCGCGACATAATATAAGTTTTCCGCATTATCCGGGTGAAAAAGTCTCGCGTATTCCTTAGGCATGCCCGTACCCGGGGGCAACTGCGGCCGAAAAACCCTATCGGCAAGCTCCCCCAAAGCCACAAGCTTCTGACGTGTTGCCCGTTGAACGTTCATGGCCATCTTATTCGTCCTTTCATCATTTAGGAAAATGCAAGGTGTCGCACGGTGATCACATGACACCCTGGCCTCCGAGTCGCCTAAGGGATCAGGTTCGCCGACCAGGCTAGAGCAAGGCCGCCGCGCATCCCCCCGTCGCTGCCAAAGGCACTCTGGATCACCTCGGGGGGAAAGGGAAGATAGCGCTGCCACCTGTTCGATAGTGCAGGCCCGATGATCGAGAATTGCCGCACCAGCCCGCCACCGATCACCAACACTTCCGCGTCCACTGCCAAAAGGGCCACGCCTACGACTTGGGCCACCCACTCCAAGATCTCCTGCCAGTACCGCTGACAATCCCCGTCATGGGGCAGTCGAGCAAAAAATTCCTCCATACTGGAAATTCCCAGGCGTTCAGCGATGGCTCGTCGAAGGGCTCCACCCCCGGTGGCCTCTTCAAAAGGAGCGTGTCCCTCGGCAAATCCCATTGAAGATCCGTCCTGCCATGCGTACGCGATCTCGCCCGAGGCGCCATGCGCCCCCTGCTGCACCCGCCCCCCCAGACGTAAAGGCTAGAGCAATTCCCGTGCCCCAATTCAAGAAGGCTCCGCCATCTCGGTGGGCCAAGTTTCCCCAGAGGCATTCCGCTTGAGCTGCCGCCTTTACGTCATTGCCCAGGGCCAAGGGCTTGCCCTCGAAGCAGGCGCGTGCCATCTCCGGCAAATGCAACTCCGCCCAGCCAGCCACATTGGGGGCCAAAAGCACCTTATCCGAACGCGTCAAACCCATCGTGGAAATCCCCACGCGAGACACGTTAAACGGCCGGATAAGGCCCTTGGCCCGCAAAAAGGCTTGCGTGACGATCTGTTCCGCATGGGCGTCAGCCGCATGCACTATGCGTTCTTGCGCCAAGATCGCTCCATCGCCGGTACCCACCGCCATCGCCGTTTTGGTGCCTCCAAAGTCAATCCCCAGAGCCACCTCTTGCTCGTCTTTCATCCATCTCTCCCCGTTGGCCCAGACTTCATGCTCGCGTGATGGAGACCACCGGACTCAGATTTTGTGGCTGATCGGGGTCGCGATCCCGAGCTACCGCCAAATTCCACGCCAGCCATTGCAGGGGAAGCACGGCCAGCGGCCCCGATTCCATATCTGGCACAGCATCGGGCAAGGCAATAGAATCGACGGCAAGACCCCGGCTTCTGCCATGTTCCAACCATCCCGGCGCGGCAATCGCCCACATCGTAGCACCTTGCTTGGCCAG
>JAKAAL010000044.1 GCA_021802375.1 Bacillota bacterium
CCTTTTGGAATATCGGTTTCATGCTACCACGGCGCTGCCGCGAAGTCGAACGGCTACCGGGAACATTCCGGAGTGTGATATGTTGGCGGAGAAAAAAGCTTACACCTTGGGGGGGAAAATATCATGCGGGTGCGGGCGCCTCTCGGCAACGCGGACTGGCAATGGATGCAGGCACTCTGGAAAAGAGAATGGGGCGGACTGACCATGGTATCCCGCGGCACGACACACCGATTGGAGCACCTCTCGGCGCTTATTGCTGTGGATGACGAGGATCAATATCTCGGCCTCATCACCTGGTCGTCAAGCGGTGCTGAAGCCGAAGTTACAAGCCTAAATGCGGTCAAGGAAAACCGGGGCGTGGGTTCTGCACTTCTCGACACCTGCGAGAATGACGCTTACCGCCAAGGAATTCACCGAGTCTGGCTCATCACGACGAATGACAACATTCGGGCCCTGGCCTTCTATCAAAAGCGCGGCTACCGTATCGAAGCCGTGTTCCCTGGAGCTGTCGACACAGCGCGAAAGGAAAAACCCGAAATTCCGGTAATTGCCGCGAACGGAGTCCCCATTCACGACGAAATTCTCTTGGCGAAGTGGTTACCCTAGGACAATGAAGGCGGCGGGGCTTCTCCCGCCGCAGTCCGATGTCCTATTCCCCGAACCACTCCCGCATGACGTCAAACCATTCGTCCTGACGGGTCTCGTCGTCCTTGCGCACGTCTTCGTCCATGGGAGCACCTCCGAGAACTGATTTGTGGGTATTGTACACAGTTCCGAGACGATTCGATTGGCGTTTGCCGTGAATCGTTGAGATTTGGTGGTGAATCACATTGGCGTGGCGGTGAATGGCTGGCCGCGTCGCGCGTCTCGTGCGCGGCGAAAGCTCTCGCGAACCTCCGCCATTACCGTATCGGCAGCTTTGAGTTCGGGGCCGAATCCCCAAAACATCACGGTTCCCGCCAGACGGCGCCACCCGTTCACACCGGGCCGGCGACCCGTGGGTATCCCCAGCGCCCGCATCAGCCGTCGGTGAATTAACCAACGCACATGGTCAATCCGCCCGAGATCGCCCATGTCGTGGCCATAGGCCCACCCCATCTCAATCGACCAGGCGAGCAAAATCAGCGACAGAAACGGCCCGCCCACTACCAGACCGGCTGGACCGATGATAACCGCGGCGGCACTCTCAGCCAATAGCCAGCGACGCCAATACTCGCGAAGTCGACTGGCCCGCTCCTCCACCAAAAGATCGGGAACGCGATCAACATCGTGCGGTTTCACAACGTCATATCCCTGATCCCGGTACCAGGCGAGGACACGGTCCGCATTGTGCCGATCCACAATCCAGCTCACCGCCCTTTGGCCCAAGTAGTCGAGTGTTCTAACGTAGCGAGCCTCGAAACGAATCACGCGTGTACCTCCTCCTGCCTACCCTATGCATGAACGCGGCAAGGCGGAGCATGTCTTGGAAAAAAGTGCAATGGGCGCACTTAATCGAGAGACCTCAAGAGGTGGCGGCGCTGGGTGAGGTTTGGAGCCAAGCGGCCCGACGTGATAACGACGGTTCGCTAAGTTCGCGAGACTTCTTTAGATCTTCACCCGGAGGCGGGAACGAAAGGGTGTTGGAGATCTTTGGCGATACGGGCCGTCCCTTGCTTAACGCTTAGGCGCACCGGAATATTTGTACGCCAGACGGAAAGGCGCCCCGGACCCTGAAACGGAAAAGATGGCATGGCCGTCAATTCAGGCGACCTCGGCCGAACTTCGGCTGGCTGATTCGCGATGCCGGTCTCGACGTGAATCCAAAAGGCTCGTCGGCGACGCCCCAGGATTAAATGCCGCTAACACCTTCGACCAATGCCTCAATATCATCAGATGTGTTGAAGGACGCCCAGGATATCCGGATCCCGCCATGGACCGGCTGAGCCTTGGTCACCACATTTCGCTGTAAGAGCCACTCATAAAGGCCAGATCCGATTTGGCGGCAGGTTATAACCATAAGAGCGGTGGCCTTCGTTCCATCCCAGACCGGGTTAAGCACCGAAAGGCCGTTAATCCGCCCCAGCCGTTCTCGGGCTTGGTCCGCCAAATTCATTTGATAACGGGCGTGTTCTTCAAAACCCTCCTCTTCGAAATAGTCCCAGGTAATCGACCAGCCGGAAATGCGCGGCCAACAGCGGGTGCCGTACTCCAGGTCATCACCCGCCTGGCTAAACTCGGAAAGCGGACCGTTCTCCAGCACGGCGGCATCAACTGGCCACGGCTCAAGGGGCCAGCGCGTGCCGATCTCCTCCCGCCGGCTATGCCGGACCCAAAGGCCCGCCCATCCGGCCGGGGCCATCATCCACTTATGGCCACAGAAAACGTAAAAGTCCGCCCCCAACTCGACAGGATTGACCATGATATTACCTAACGCTTGAGCACCATCGACCAACAGGCGGCAACGCGTATGCGATTGCACCACTGAGGCCACTTCGGCCACGGGAAGCTCCCACCCGGTGAGATATGACACGTGGCTCATTACTACTAGACGCGTATGCGTGTTGATGCGGGCTGCAATCTCAGCCGCCAGACCCTGGGAGGAACTCGCGGGAGCAACTCGCACACGCAGCCCAAACCGCGTCATAATGGACGACAGGGCCAACACGACCGCGCCGTGCTCTTGATCGGTGGTAATAATTTCGTCGTCCTCTTCAAAGGGCGTTCCCCAGAGAATCCGCAATAAAGATTCGCTGTTGTTCGAGGTAATGCTGACCACTCCGCCCGGCATGCGGCGCTCGATACGCTGGGCAAAACTCCGTACCTTGGCTTTGGCATCGACGTAGTGCAGGTGCATGCCTGGGCCCGCTTCGACCCACTCCAATTCACTGGCCGCGGCAGCGGCCAAGGCGGTGCTGGGCGTCGGTCCCAGCGTCCCCGCGTTAAGATAGGTGCTGTTCAGGGCTGCAGGAATCAATAGCTTCAAATCATTGCCGTGCATGTCTAGCCCTCCCCCAGCATGATAGTCTGGGACATCTTCCCCGCCCGCGGCCCTTCCAGCATGACTTCCACTGTGGCGCCGGCTTTGGCCCGTATGACCCATGCGGCATGAACTCGCTGCCGATGAGGCGGTACCGAGCCATCCTGGCCGCCGTAGCCGTCAAGATGGCCGATCGGAAGCGGGGAACGGCCCGATATCACCTCAATGTCCCCTGCTATGCGGGCGCTTAATCCTTCCAACATAACGTCCTTGCCTTTAGCTGTGCTAGAGGTGGGAAGATATCCGGCATTGGCCCATTCAACCACTATCCGGTACAAATCGTCGGTTTGACGGGTAACCTGCAGTGCGGTTTGAATCAGTTTCGGGGTTGAGAGACCCAGTCGGGTTAAAAAGGCACTCACATGGGCGCATTCTTCCTCAAGGAGATGATGCGGGGGATTTTGCTCGATAAACTTGAAGTCCAAACCGCCAATTTCCACCCAACCAAAATCGGGGTGCTCATAGGGCGTCCAGGAAAACACCCCGCTCGGCGCTTCGGCCGCTGCCCAGGCGTAGATTTTACGC
This sequence comes from Bacillota bacterium, assembly GCA_021802375.1. Next base: position 3,545 of record JAKAAL010000044.1, read on the forward strand.
ACACTCTCGAGCGCGTCTTCGGGTTTCAACTCCATGAGACCCCGCACACCTAGCTCGGCGTAGCCTCGCGCCCCAGCACGCTTGGGCAGGTTCCAAATTTCTACCGTGAAGCTAAGTACGCCGAAATGGTCGTACATCCAATCGTCGGCCGCGCCGGGCATCAGCACCTTTTCGTGCCCAGTGGCAAAGACGCGATAGTTGGAATTGGCCACGTAGCCGCTAACCTGGGCGCCCATGTCTGCCACACGGGTAAAGAGCTCGCGGTCCATCTCGGACAGCACACTGTCCTCTCCCGTTGACGGCTGACGTAAAATGACTCCTCCGGAAGTGTGCAGCGACGCATAAGCGGCAATATTCGGATGGGCGTGGATGAAGCGTGCCAGATTCTGTAGTTCTGGTTCCGAAAGCGGAAAAGGGCCCGCGCCGCGTTGGCCGGTCTCACCGGCCCAGCGAATGGGGAAATTGCGATTAAAGTCCATGTCCCGCCGGCGTGCCCGTTCCGCCGAGGAAAACGCCGGAAAATCGTTCGGCACCGATTTCCATTCAATCCGCCCCTCGGGAAAAAGGTGATAGTATGTGTCGCCCGACTCCCCGGGATGGCGCGGGCGCATTACCAGCGGATTTAACTCATCGGGTACGAATCCGCCGTCTTCCGCCGGCACACGCATCATCAGAATATACCCGTTTTGGTCGATGTCTTCCTCGACAAACCCCTCCGGCGGCGTTGAAAAAGGATATGGATGGGGACTTGAGCGCATGCGTTCCGGCGTGGTGAGGTAAAGCTCCGCGCCATCGATGGCAATGCGGGGAACCACGTAAACGGTATGGTAGTCGAGAAGCTCAGTCGCTTCCGGATTGGTTCCGTATTGGTTGAGGCACCACTCGATCCAATACATAGCTGCCGTGTTTCCCGCCACCTCACCCGCATGAATGTTAGCGTCCACAAAGATTGCGGACTTTTCCCCAGGTTTACCGGTTTGGCTGTTGGTCAGGGTTACCCCGGGGATGTTCCGGCCTTGCCGACTAATCCCGATGACGTCTACCGTCATGAATTGCGAATGCCTCTCTTCCAATCCCCGAAGTACATCCCACATATCTCGAAATGTCCAGTAGCTTGCTGTCATCGTACGCCCTCCCACCCCTACATCAGACCCTGCCCTGGCCCTGGGGCAGCTCTTTTAGTTCGAATTCTCGTTAGACAGCACAAATTCCTGCCGTCGGAAAGACGGCTGCCCGCCCTTAGAAGCCCCAAGCTTGAAACGGAAGGCAAAAGCGGCCTAAGGCGCACCCCTCGCCATGCCTTTGGTGTATGCACTCTTTGGGTTGATGCTCAGTTGACAGGCTGGACATCGCGAATGTCATGGCTGGTTTGGCTGCGTCCCACTTACCACATTCCGGCGAAAGGCCGTGGCCTTCTCGCCCGGGGACCACAACGGGATATCCCCTCCCCCGGAGTGGGTCTGAGGGTTCCCTTCCGTCATCAGCCAGTTGGTCAAACATACTAAACTTGAGGCCTGAGGGAAGCCGGTCGCTTGGGTCCTGTGGGCAGCGGATACACAGTCAGATATGGAGTTCCATCTCCTAAGCCGAGGATGTCAAAAGCAGGACCAATCCTTGCCCAGCATGGCCTGCGATTTATCCGTATTAGAGAGTATGCCCCGTGGCAACGGGTTGCGAAAGTCGAGACTCCGCAGGATTTTCTCGCGCAATTCGTGCCGGTGCTCATGGAGGGCTTCGGTGTCCGGGTGGATGGGACAGGTCCGTCGAAAGTATGGGAGCCATTAGTCAACGCTTATATATTGGCCAGTTTTATCGATCATCCCACGGTTCATCACTATCTGGGCTGGGAAGGCGATAAGCCGGTTGTTCCGGGAACCCTCGTGTACGAAGCCGGGGTGGCCGGGATCTACATCGTGGCCACGAAGCCAGCTTATCGAGGCAAGGGCTATGGCCGTACGACTCCGTCTCATGCAGAAGGCCACCGCGGATGGATACCACATTACAGTGCTGCGGTCTAGCCCGATGGGATTTTCCGTGTATCAAAGCCTCGGTTGGTGTTCTGTATCGCCGTCGACCTTTGGTCACCGATGCTTCAAAATCATCCGAGACAGTGTCGGCCTGCTTCCCATTCCAAGGTGCATCAAGCCCAACTGGCCATCTGGTCGGATCGGCCTCGAGCGCGCATTCCGTCGCAGTCGACATTATTCGGGGGAAAGATCCGACACGATTGGGCCGTGAGTCCGGTTGTTCGCGAATGTGAAATAGTGGCCCCGTACGGCGCTTCCGACCTCGGGTGATGCGGCTTGACGACAGTAGAATAGTTTTGCGGCGGGGTGTGTGACGGTTTGTCGATCGGCTAGGGCCCTGAACCAATGGAAGTGATGACCCACGGTTGATGACGCGAGTTTCGGCCGAGGTAGACGAATTCGGTGTCCTCGCCGTTCTGTTGATCAATGACCGAGTCCCACTGCACCTGAAACGACGCCACGATTTGCACGACGAATTTATAGTGGCGATTGTGAGGCATGTGATACGGCCCCTTGAGTGATAATCCCGATAAAGTGGCAACGTTTGTAAAGTCTCCGCCGGGCAAGCTTTCCTGGGCCGACACCTTGTGTGTCACGAACTCCACGGCGTCGTGAATATTGCCTTGGCTAACATATGTGTAATACGACTGGACGACTCGGGTGGGCGACAACGACACGGTATCAAGGCCTGGAGACTGAGGCGGCCAGCGTCGAGCAATGACGATGGCACTGAGAATTATGGAAGTGATTGCGCTTGTGAACAGGATTGCGCGTCGGTACTCCAGATCCATTGCTTACACCTCAAATTCGTAGCGACCTCTCAATGTCAACGATGCCCGGTATTGGAAAGTTACGGAATCCATCTGAATGTGTAGGCCACAATTCCGCGTGCCTATCAGACGAGTCAACATGCGGTGCTCTGGCATGAGGTCGCAAGCGCCCAGTTCCCGGATGACGGGTTAGAGGGTATGACCGTGAACATTTTTACGTTCAGTTAGGGATGGACCGCCTGTGGGAGTGGAAACGGTGGACGCTGGTCGAGATTCCGAAGCTTTAGCTCTCGCTTGGATGCAACAATGAGGATGTTCTGAGGGACGGCCTCATTGATTCTGTGGATTGCTACCGCACTCGTACTCGGGAGCGTTAGCATATGAGAGCGAACGCCTTAGGTATCGAGATGAAGGCCTGCAATCTTCAGCTAGTCGTGTGTGGATGGCGTTCGCAGGCCGTATGGTATATACTAGATATATACTAATATCGTGTGGGGGCGGGTGCGTGGAGCGAGCGAAAATTTTCCAGTCTGGACGCAGCCAGGCGGTACGTCTACCCAAACAATTCCGGTTTAGCGGCTCAGAAGTGTTTGTAAAACGTGTCGGTAAAGCGGTCGTGTTATTGCCCACGGATGATGCGTGGGATTCACTGGCTCAGTCGTTGGATTTATTCTCGGACGACTATATGGCCGACCGTCAACAGCCATCAGAGCAACAACAGCGTGAGGAACTGCATTGATGCGGTACATGTTGGATACCAACATCTGTATCGATCTCATCAAAAACCGGTCAGACAAATTGCTGAACCGCATGCGCGCATTTCACACGGCAGAGGTCGGGGTCTCTGTGGTCACCGTGGCTGAACTGCAGTATGGGGTTTCGAAGAGTCAACAGAAGGAGCGAAATCAGGCGGCACTCGAGGCGTTCTTATTGCCTCTTGACATCGCGAATCTTTCTATGGACACCACCTTAGTCTATGGCGAGATACGTGCAGAGTTAGAAAAACAAGGACGTTCCATCGGGCCCCTCGACACGCTGATCGCGGCGCATGCCCTGTCCCTTGATGTTCCGCTGGTCACCAACAACACGGGAGAGTTTTCGCGGGTTCAAGGATTGCGCGTGGAAGATTGGACATCAACATGATCTCCCCCCGCGTTCCTTCAACACGGCGCCCAATGCCGCGATTGCGTTCTTAGTTCATGCAACAGTTCACCGCACTAATCACGCACTTTCGGAGGCGTTAGCGCCTCAGGCAAACCCGTACAACCGTACTCCGACCACGAAAGCCGAGGGTCGTTAGAATATAAGCTCATTCAAGGGGGGATACAGCGGCGCATGGCGGCGGCCGGTTCGATGCCCGACGCTGGCACAATGGTTTCGGAGAAGAGGAAGCTCCGCCCTTCAGGGCGGAGACGACGTCCTCACCACGGAGCATGTGAATGACGGGCAAAAGCTGGGGCCCATCACCATTCAGAATCCGTTTCCCCAGCGTGCCAGTCGAGTGGCAACCAACTGCTGGACAGTCAGGACTTCCTGAGGTAGCGTCCAAGGTGGCATGTACCCAGTTCTTCAAGATTATTGGACTACGGCGAGGCACGTATGGGGCGTAACTTCTCAAGCCGGCTAGTCGTTTGCCGGTTGGCCAATACGTCTGGGAGGGACAGCAGGGAACTAATTGGCGGTCTCAGGGTTTGAAATCGAATTAAGCTCATTGCAATCTGGTGATCGACAGGCACATTCATCCCGCATGAGCCGCGGTCCGAGAGGAGATTGACCAATGCACCCAGACGCTATCGAAACAAACGTCTGGGACAGTCAGTGATTAATAGCAACCGACGTCGAAGTTTTGTCAGACTGATGGCTCAAGTGGAGGCGAGTGCGCAACAAGGTGGCAACGGCGCTACTGTCGAAGTCTTTGCCAACAGATTGGAAATACCTCTGGAGTGAAATCTTGCAATATCTAATCGGCATTGTCCCCCCAACAGCATACGCTCAACGCATTGCAGCGTTCCAAAGACGATGGCCCACTAACGAGACACCCAGGACCGTGGAGCCTCACATTAGGGGTCTGTGTAGCATTGGAACCAAAAACCGGAATAAGAGGTCAATCGACGTATACCAACGCGATGACAGGGCATTGAGGCGGATCGGGGAGGCTATTTCGCGGTGTTATCTCTGAACTCGGGCCTCCGCAATTTCTCCAACGCTTCGTCGAAAGCGTTGTGGTTCGCTAGGGCTGGGCTTATTCCAGTTTTTCGCACAGTTGCTACAGAAACCCCAGTATCCTGCGGCGCCTCCGCCTCAGTGGCATGCTCGCCACCCTTGACGTCCGTCAGCAGCAAGCCCAAGCCGAACAGTGGAGTTACGCGGAATTTCTGGCCCGCCTCGGCGAGGACGAATTGGCTCGCCGAACGGACCAGGCGCTGACCCGCCGCCTCGCGGCGGCCCGCTTGCCGCACATCACGCCGTTAGCGACGTTTGATTTTCACTACAACCCCAAGATTCCCGCGCGCCAAATCCGGGAACTGGCCGCCTGTCAATGGATCCGGCAACACCACTCGGTGTGTTTCACCGGGCCCGTCGGGGTCGGGAAAAGCCACCTGTTGCAGGCCCTGGGCTACGCGGCGTGCCAACAGGAGTTTCAGGTCGCCTACCGCAAAGCCAGCCAGTTGTTCCAAGACCTCGCCGGTGGCCATGCCGACGGGACGTTTGAGCGGCGCCTCCGTGGGTACCTGACTGTCGACTTGCTCATTGTCGATGATTTCGGTCTCCGGGAGCTCTCGGCCCCGGTGGCGGAGGACTTCTTTGAGCTGGTCTGCCAACGGGAGCAACAAGGCTCGTGGCTCCTGGCCTCCAACCGGGAACCGGCCGACTGGTACGGATTATTTCCCAATCCCGTGGTGGCCGAAGGCGTGCTCGATCGCCTGGTGAACAGTAGTTACCACATTGTCTTAGAGGGCCGGAGCTACCGGCCCATGCATCGGCCCGGCCTCTCGCCGCCCGTGTCCGACCTGCCCTCGGGAGGGGAGACCTGATGGCCTGGATCCGTTGGCGAGGATCCAATGCGCACTTGATGACGACGGAACGGCGTCCGGGGCACGCCGTTCAACGCTACCTGACGAGTCTCGGCGGGGCCTATAGCGTGTCCACGGCCCAACGGGCCGCGATTGAAGCCCGGTATCCGCACGTGTCGATTGACTGGGCGGCTATTGACGAGGCTTTGGCTGCCGGGCCGCCGGGCACGCGTGCGCTCTCCGCACCGGAATGGGATGCCGTGCACATCGAGCATCCATTGCGCATGTGGGCGGAGAACGGTCCGCACTTGTTCCCAGCTGAGCGGGCGGCGCTCGCCACCGCCGCCCGGGCCCTCCAATCATGGCGAGCTCGTGGCGCGGCCGGCAGGCAAGAATCCTGAGGACTTTATGACACTCGAAACACCACCTGGCGTGTCACTCAGTGACACAATCTGAGCGAATTGATGGGGACCAACGGTTGCCCTCGATGGACAACATGCTATGATGAGGGAGACGGGATTCCAGGTGGGTGAATTGTTTGACGCACCCCGGTTGAATTAAATGACGTTTGACATCTTTGCATATTGTTATATAAAACACCCTGAACTGAGCTCGGTCCAGCGGGACGGGCATGAAAAAAGCCACCGATTCACCGGCGACGTATCGGTTGTGCAAAGGGTCAGCGGCCCGCCTTACTTAAGGCAAAAACCGCCGGAAGCTACATCAGGAACTCAGAACGGCATGGTTGTGCTGAACTCGTGGGGGTCGAGGATTCTGCTCCTTTCCCTTCACGAATGTTGTTCGATTCAGATAAGGTGTGGTAAATGTTCCGCGATGGTCTCTTGGACGCTTAAGACCTGCTGGTGTCTTTCCTGTTTGCTCCAAAACTCCAATACCTCAAGTAAGCTCCGTTCCGCATCGACCCGCTGGCCCAGGCTCGCATGAATAATGCCCATGTTCTGTAAGGCCATGTGATGGAGATCCGGGCTCAAGCCCACCCGTAAGCCCGAAAACAACACAGCCTGGCCTAGGCAACATTTACGCGGCAGGAATTACGAAGGGTGCAAATGGACAATGGGAGTACTTGACCTTAGTCAATTCGGCTCCCGTGACGTCTTCCGCGCAGATTACGTGCGCGGAAAGCGGAATGTGGTCCTTGCTCAACAACGCCAAGACGACCGAAGGCGCGAGTGGCCCGGTGAAGGGTCCACAGGCCAATGGGCAAGACCCAAGTTACACTGCAAAAACGCTCTACACGTTCGGAACAAACGGCGAAGTGCAAGTTACCGACAATCTCACCATGCAACGCGTGAACAACGATACGTTGAGTGTTTGGACCGATAAAGCCTCGTGGATGATTATGCCGGGTTCTCAGTTGTATTCTGACGGACAGACATCGTTCAATGGGGACATGAATAGCCACAACGTGTTGGTCAGTTACTACGACGCATCGGGCGAGGACGTTACCGCCTCCGGCCCAAATGATACGAACACTAATTCGACTGCTATTGTTAGCCTGAGTACGGATAATATTGGTGTGTCGTGGTCATTCCCCACGAATCAGAGTGCGTGGACTAATGAGTCGGACACCAGCATGGCTAAAGAGAATGTGGCCATCAGTCCCTACTCCAATACATCTGAAACGACGTACGATCCGATTCCGGGATGGCAAATGACTAACACTTATGGCGACTTTGTATACACTCGCACCATTAGTGCATCGTGGATGAATTGGTGGACCGGCATATACACTGGCACCACCACGTACTCGAATGACATTGTTGAGCCGGATTGGGGCTAAAATCCACGCCGGTGCTATCCAAACTTTCTGATATAATACGAACATCAGCTTCGGCATTAAGCCTTTGGTGAAGGGTGGATGTAAGATGAAACAGTGGAATTTCTGGATTAGTGCCACGATGGTCGTGGGTGTGCTCGAGGCCGTCCGCATGTTTCTCTTCGCCAACGCTGCCCCTCCCCCAATTACCGATGGACGCCTATGGTTTGTCCTGATTCTGGCGGTGCTGGGCACCATGCTATGGGCGTTTGTCCGTCAGCGGCGCAACGTGTTTCTTGGTGCGACGGCAGCCATCGTCGTAGGGACTATTCTTTCACCCACTCCGTTGTTATGGCCGCTTGGAGCCGTGGCTATCGGCGCGGCGTTGTTTGGAAGACCACGACATCAGTCGGTGTAATGAGTGTTGCTAAAGAGCCCCGTTCGCTGGGGCTCTTTATTTTAGTAAGTAATAGCCAGGCCGCCCTCGCCAGCTGGCGTAGAGTGGCCTGGGCTTCTTGGAGCCGAGCCAACGCGACGAGGATCTTATCGAGGGTCATCGTCATGATTTTCGCTCCTTTCGAGAGTCAATTAGCGAGGCCCGAAATGCCTCCGGAAGAGGCGATTATTGCTCGGGACTCACGCTTTGGTCCAACAAACACGGCTTGGGCATCCCGGTAGCCCTCCACCCACGCTCGTCGAAACACCCGGCTGAATGTGATGCGACCACGGGATGTCCGATAGTCGCGATAGGGACAGGCCGCCTGAAGCTGCCCCGACATGGCTGCATCCCACCCTTTGCGGTACGCACCTTGAATACCCCGGTCCCGTGATGACGACTACGAAGCGCGGAAACGCGGCACACACCGCAGTAACGGGATCCATCCACGCCAAGTCTGGCGTCAGGCCACCCTGGGCTTTAACAGTAATGGGGGTTTCTGTAGCAACTGTGCGAAAAACTGGACTAAGCCCAGACCTAGCGAACCACAACGCTTTCGACGAAGTGTTGGAGAAATCGCGGAGGCCCGAGTTCAGAGATAACACCGCGAAATAGCCTCCCCGATTCGCCTCAATGCCCTGTCATCGCGTTGGTATACGTCGATTGACCTCTTATTCCGGTTTTTGGTTCCAATGCTACACAGACCCCCACATCTGGTCTCCTAATACGCCCGGTATCTCTTCTAAATCCGGCCTCCGGTCGTACTGTTGCCTAGCGGAATCACCTCGCGTGCGTGCTTTCCCTCATACCAGCGGCGGCCGCCCGGGCGGAAGTTTACGACGCCGGCGCCCCATGACGAGCGCCCCCAGTACCAACACACACCCACCCACGACTTCGATGGTGTGCCACGGCAGACCCCACCGGACCCAAAAAGCGCCCCACCAGCGCATGACGGTCGGCCAGAGCCCTCGCGCCACCAAATACCCTCCAATAATGACCACCAGTCAGCGTTTCCAGTTCATGTCCGATCCCCTGCCCTTCTGGATCTAGTGTATCCAGGG
>JAKAAL010000045.1 GCA_021802375.1 Bacillota bacterium
CCTCAATGTGGTCAGCGGGAGGATACCAGGAATAAGGAGACAGATACTTTAGCGCGTCAGGACCCAGTTCGCGGGCACGTTGAATCACCGACCGTCCCAATGCTTCCCGGTCGGGTCGGTCGTTGAGGGCAATTAAGAGACGACCAATGAGCGCCATCACCTCCGGCACATCCGGAAGTTCCTGTACGAGTCGAGCAACCTCGTCAGGGCTCAAAGTTCGCACGATTAAATCGGCGAGCTGATCCACCCCGCCCGGCACCCAGACAGCCTCTTTCATTGCATTGATGAAGGCGTCCCCGGTCAAACCCAACATCTGACCGAGAGACGCCAGCACCCGAAATTTGTTCTTGTCATCTTTGTCACGCGCCATGCCGAAGCCTCCCTGTGCCTCTCATGGTAACATGACACATCTAAATTCAACAGCCGAAGTGGAACCTACACGTCTAAGCGTTTTGCCCAGAGAACCCCGAACCCGATCGCCGCCAGGGCCCAACATCCGACCACCAAGAGTCCGATGCCAAGTGTCAGCCCTTTCATCCCCATCTGAAAGGCCAACGCTCCCGTCCAGTCTTCAATAAGCGCAATGTGGGTGGCGGGATCGATGACCGCAAGCGAGCCCGCACTCCGTGTTAACACACCGCTAATCACCAGCAGGGCGCCCGCGATGAAGGCCACAATCGTGGATCGGAAAGCCATGGAGAGCGCGACCATCATGGCGGTCAGCACACTGAGCGCCACCAAAGCCAGTCCCAATGCCGAAAGATCGTAGAGCCATTGCGGGATGATATGGAAGGCTTGAACGGGTACGGCAAGTTGCGGGGGTACGGTTCCCGGCCACGCCGTAAGGTGAATCCCCACTACATGTGGAACCATTGGGCTACCCAACCCGAACAGTAGGCTACCGAGGAGAAAGAAGACGACCGCCGAGGCAATGACAAATCCAAAGACAACCGTGAGCGATGCGCAAAGTTTAGCAAGATAGATTTTAGTCCGGACTGGGGCATGAAGAAGCAACCCGCCCCACGTGCCGGCCTCCACTTCTTGCGAGATCCGGTCAGCGCCGATGCCGACGGCAAGCAAGGCAAAGATCAAGAGGGCCGTCCCCCCAAAGATATCGCCCACCAGTCGATATCCGCTTTGTTTAGATGGGTTGTACTCGGTCATTCCATGGTCAATGAGATATTGTGCTGTGGCCACCTGTTCCAAGGCGCTGCCGCGGTTTTGCTTGGGCGTTTGCCGAAGGTTGGCCTTAAGTTCCTTCACTAGCTGCACTTCATTTTGAGCGCCATTTTGCTGCTGCATTTGCTGAAGGTTTTTCTCATCCGCCCGGAGTTGACTTTTTAGCGCCGACTTGTTGATTCCGGTGGCATGTTTGAGTGCCTGACGATCATGGTTCACTTGCTGACGCGCCATGGTAAGATTTTGGGCCATCATCTGCCGTTGAGAAGCTTGCCCGTGATAGACGAGGAAGCTTCCGCCCAACACAATAACCAAAAAGGCGATCCATAAAAGACGCCCGCGGTGAGCCATAAGCTTTTCGACCTCATTGCGATAGAGAGCCGCAAACATTCCCTTACGCTCCGACATCGGTCGTTCCCCCCTGTTGGTTCATGTGCTCTAAATATTGTGATTCCAGATTTTCCTTGTAGGGTCGCACCTCCAAAAGGTCAATGCTAGCCTCAACCAAGGCGCGAATGAGCCCCGATACATCAAGCGCTTCAGTGAGAGAAGTGACCACACGCCCGTCAGGCAGTACCTCTACAGGGTGTCCGTGGTCGGTAAGCCACGCCTGAAGTGCTGGACCGTCTTTGGCACCGAGATAGACTTTAGTAGCCACGACCTGTTGCCGGTCTTCAATTCCCACCACCTGCCCATGATTGATGAACACCATTCGGGAAGCTAATTGCTCGACTTCGGTAAGAATATGGCTCGACAACAGCATCGTCACGCCCGACGCTTGAAGTTTCATAAGATGAAGACGAAAGTCCCGCATGGCGGCGGGGTCAAGACCGTTCATTGGCTCGTCTAAAATCAGAATGTCCGGTTGTTGAAGCATGGCCAAGGCAAGCGCTAGGCGTTGACGCATGCCCAACGAGTAACCTTTCACTCGGCGGTTGCCGGCTTCTCGCAGCCCAACCTCCGCGAGGCGGCCTTGAATCGCCTCTTGACGGGTGGAGAGGCCCCGGAGCCTAAGCACCTGACGAAGGTTCTGTTCTCCGGTGAGGTAAGGGTAAAAATGCGACTCCTCAATGATAGCTCCCACGCCTTCGAGAGCCCCACGCGTGTCTTGGTGCACATCAATACCGTGAATACGAATCGTTCCGGAGGTCGGTTTGACCAGCCCCAGCAACATCCGAAGACTTGTCGTCTTGCCGGCTCCGTTGGGTCCAAGAAATCCACAAATTTCCCCCCGATGAACGGTAAACGATATGTCTTGGACTGCCTTGACCTTTCCATACTGCTTGGTCACGTGATCGAATTGAATCACCGGATCATCTTCTATAGCCATTTACGTTCCTCCTACCTGATTTCTTCTTCAATGGCCCCGGCTCGCGATGAAATCGTGTAGCACTCCATGCACCCCAGTACGATAGCGCTCCACGCCAGAACAAAAACCCTAAAATGAAGGTCAACAGCCATACGACAAGGGAACTCGTGCCTGGCGAGGACGCTCTCTCCGACATCGTCAGGAAAAACGTGGCCGTGAGCGCCGCCCAAAAGGCATAAACCCCATTCAACGCCCAGGCGAAGTAAAATGGATCCGCAAACCGTTCATAGGCGGCGCGCGTCCACCATCTCAGAGCCCATACCGTCAAAAGAGTCGCCCAGGTAGCATAACCAAAGAGGTCTATCCAGGATCCTGGGTGCCAGCTAGGAGTTAGGGATAGGGGTTCAAAATGCTGCACCCCACGATAGGCAATCACGAACCCTCGTGGTCCAGGTACGCCACTACCGTTTCCCCCGGTCAACGCTCTCGCCACAAACGCACTCACCGCCCCGAGAAGACTGGGGATTTCAGCCACGATCCACGCGGACAAGGCGAGATATATGAGATTCCCGACGACGCTAGATACAAAAAGCCCCGTGACGACCAGGGACAGCCTGGCCATCAAGATGAGTCCGAAACTCGTGACAACGCCGCCAAGTAGGATCGGCTGATGAAGGGAGACACTACCCAGTACAACGACGAGGGCCGCAACTATGCCACCGGCGAACACCGAAAGTCCACACCACCATAGTTTTGCGAGAAAGATGTGTTGCCGGGAGATTGGTCCCTCCAGGATGTAAGTGAGCCGGCCTCTTCCCCAATCATTCCAAAACACCACCAGGGCCAATAGCAGCGCAACCATCGCTTGCGCGGAAATATTGTCACCGGTATATTCACCGGCCAACGACACGGTGAAGGTAATGCCCACCAATTGTTTAGCAGAGTGACTTAACGCTTGCCACTGGATAATCCAGGGGATAACGGCGACGACGAACACCAGAATATAAGCCGCTCGGTTCACACGCCATTCCCGGAACCGGGCCGCTGTCGTCGGCCACCACCCATAGGCCGTCACATGACCACCTCCCCCACCCCAGACCGCCGGAGAACCGTGCGCCAGATAAACCACTCAGCCACGGCCAAGACAACGTACATCACTAGAGTACTTGCGTGAATGCCCTGCACGGACGACAGGGCCACTTCGATACCCAAGACAGTGATGAGTCCTGACACAGCCGCCATGATGGCGTACACCCCATTCCATAGCGACGGAAAGAGTAGCGGCTCAGCGATGTTCTCCAGAGACGCTCTCACCCACCAGCGGAAAGATAACCCGACCAATAATGCTCCCACTATGGCATAGACTGGGATGAATCCGAGGGCAAGCTCGGGAGAAAAGCTGTAGGCAAAGGGCGACAGGTGCTCGATAAGCGAGGCAATGATGGTAAGTAATGGAGCGCCCGGCGAAAGAGCATTACCGGCAACGAACACGCTACTCCCAACCACGAGAGGACCGGCGACCAGGACTCCCGCCCCAAGCAAAGCAAAAAGCAAGTTTCCCCCTAATACGGCGCCAGCAAACGATAAAATCGCAATGTCCAGGTGCCCCATCCCCATGAGGACCACGTAACGTGCAAATTCTCCCCAAGTGTGGTATCCCGAAATCCCCCCCGCCAACAGCAGTACCAAAAGCTCGAAGAGCCAGCCAGTGAAGACGGATCCTAGTAGAAATTCTAGTTTGACCTTCAAGAGCGCCGAACGCGACACCGGCCCGTCCAGCACGGCGCCCATGCGATCCCGGTCCCGCCAGAGACAGGCGAGTGCCGCCAATCCGGTTAAGACGTAATCCCAAGTGCGATAGGGGTCGTTCGGATACATCAGCCGTCGAAGTTCGCCATGGAGATACATCACTGAATTAGCATTCCAGGGATGAATGGCGCCATAGGTTTCGAGCGCCCACGGGGCCACTAACAGTAGCGGAACTACGATATACAGGAGGCGATTCACGCGCCATTCACGATAGCGAAGAGCCGGGTTAGAGGGATTCCCAGTGCAGTGATTCACGACTATAGCCCTCCTTCGCTAGAATGACCCGAAAAATCTCCGTCAAATCCAAGTCCACAGCCTCGATGCTCGAGGCTCCCGCCTGCTGAAGCTCGTGGACCATCGCGTCCACCGAACCTTGAACAGTGATTACGGCCGTCCGCCCGTGTCGCTCGTAACCTAAGATTCGCGCGTCCTGCAACAGAGCTTCGGGCCAGTCCTCCATGACTACCTGAAGTCGGTGAAGCGACCCCTTGAGCAAATCCAGCTCTTCGTGAACAATCATTCGTCCCCGATAGAGAAGCGACACCGAATCGGCCAACCGTTCAATGTCCTCGATATTGTGCGTGGCAATGACCAGCGTCGTGCCTTGAGCTGCCGCCATGTCGATAATAAATTGGAGGATTTGTCGCTTCACGACCACGTCCAGCCCGTTGGTGGGCTCATCCAGAAGCATGAGTTGGGGGTGTGATGCAATGGCGATTGCCAACTGCAGGCTAGTTTGTTGGCCGCTCGACAGGTGCCTTATGGCGGCGTCCAGTGGAATTTCCAAAGCCCTGAGCAAACGGTCACATAGGCCTTGATCCCAGTTTTGGTAGAGGAGGCTCACATAGCGAACCCATTCGGTCACCCGAAACCCTGGGATGAGAGGACGACCTGAGGCGACATAGTGAACAATTTGACGTATCTCTGCGCTGTCACGGGAGAGCTTCTGACCGAGCACCGCAATGTCGCCTTGGTCCGGCCACAGCACTCCCAACGCCAACCGCAAAAGAGTGGTTTTCCCGGCGCCATTGGCCCCAATCAGGCCATGCACCTGACCTCGCCGAACATGCCAACGAATATCAGACAGAGCGGGGAGTCCCCGAAAGGATTTAGAAACGTCTGTCATCGCCACTGCCATATCATTCATTTAGTAGTTCCCCTCCTCGCGTACGACGCCACCGTTCCTGACTCTCGCGAAACATCCGCAGCAATTCTTGTTCAGAAATTTGCAGGTGGTGTGCCTCAATAATCATTTGAGTCATCCGTTCTTTCATTGCCTGAACCCGTTCCTCGCGATCGGGTGGCGGACCGGGTGCCGCGACGAATGTCCCGCGACCGCGCAAGACTTCTATGACGCGGGATCGCTCCAATTCCTGATAGGCTTTGGCGACCGTATTGTGGTTCAAGGTCATAAGAGTGGCGAGCTCTCGGACTGAGGGCAGTTTGTCCCCACTTTGCAACGCCCCCCGAGCGACAGCCGACTTAATCCCGTCCACCACCTGCTGGTAGATGGGGGTAGACGACCGCGGATCGACTTGAAACCACATGATATCACCTCCGTCCCGCGTGTACCACCACGAGTGGTACACTAAAACCATACTGCCACAACCCCCTCGTGTCAACGAAAACATACGAATAACGACGAACTAAATGGTCAGTAGAACTTTAGTGGCCTCGCGCTGTTGGAACAATTCATAACCGTGGGGACCATCGGCTAACGGCAGCCGGTGGCTGAAAAGATGGCCAGGGCGGATACGCCCGTGAGTTAACAACGCCAACACCGCGCTAAAAACGCCTTGCACATTGGCCATTCCCGCTCGAATGGTAAGGTCTCGGGAAAAGGCCCGGCCCATGGAAACGGGTAGCGCATTTTCCGTGTACACGCCGGCGGTGGACACCACGGCAAATCCTCGGGCAGCGTCGATTGCCAGCTTCAATGCCTCAGCGTTTCCCACGGCCTCAATGACGACATCGGCGCCCCTCCCTTCGGTGAGGCGGCGAATCTCCTTGACGGCATCCGGGCCACCGGTCACTGCGGTCACTCCCAGGGCTTCAACCTTCTGGAGACGCTCCGCGACCAAGTCGACAGCTAAAACTTTTGCGGCCCCAAATACATAGGCCATTTCCACACATAATAACCCGACCGGTCCGGCCCCGACGACCAGGACTGTGTCACCGGCCTGGATTTCCGCGCGTTGGACGGCGAAATAGGCCGTCGATAAGATATCGCCGACTAAAAGGCCCTGGTCACTTGGAATATCATCGGGTAACTTAATCAGGGTGTAATCCGCATGAGGAATCCGAACCCGTTCCGCTTGAGTTCCCGGAAGCCCTCCGAAGCGATTGCCAAAGCCAAACAGCGCCACGGTCGAACATTGCGAAAAATAACCTCGCCGGCACGCCCAGCAATGCCCGCAGGCAGCAAAGAAGGACCCCGTTACTCGGTCTCCCACCTGTACCTGTTGGACCGCACTGCCGACTTTTTCAATTAGGCCCACGTACTCATGTCCAATCGGCACTCCGGGCTCGATCCCCTGAATCCGTCCATGATACGCATGTAAATCAGATCCGCAAATCGCGGATACTTCAACGGCAATTATCGCGTCCGTCGACGCGACGAGTATCGGTTCCGGTACGTCTTGGTACACAACCCGCCCGGGCATCTCCAAGGTCAATGCTTTCATTGCAATCCCTTCTCCCCCCGCATGTCAAAAGGGGGGCTTTTCCTCCTCGTTAATGATGAGATAGTACGATGAAATGGCTAAGCAGTCCAAGCACCGTAAAGTGGTGGCCCAGAATGGTCGTGCTATAGACGCTCAGAATTCCATAGTTATGACGGACGGTATTCGCAGCGATGGCATGCTCCACGGTTCCCGAAAAAAGGGAGGAGAAGGCCCCAACCATCCCCCCGGCATGAGTCTCAACCATATGCACAGCCCACACGGTATATTGATTCATCGTCGGATTACTGGCGAATAGAGCGACGACGATTGCGACACCGATTAACCATTTGAGGTGTTTCATGGCTGCCCCATCTCTTTTTCCTGTCTACGTCGCGTAGCTAACGCTATCCCAGAGCTCGCGCTCTTGGCGTTTGGGATCTTCGACCACCCGAGGATGCCGGTCGATAATCATGGTCTGCCGCTCCGGAAGGCTATACGGTGGCCACAATTCCCCATCAGGCTTACCGGACCGAATATAGTGACTCCAAGCGCGGTGCATGAACTGAGCGATAGGCGCGCGCTCGGAGGACTGACCGGTCAACGCCGCCCCACCCGGAACATCAATCGTGTTAAAAACAAAGGGGATTTCGATGGCGTGACACGCTCCCAATGTACCGCCGTAGGCGTGGCTCGGCCAATCGAAACGATAAACCCAGACAGGTGCCTTTTGCGATTGCGCTTCCGCAACACGCTCGCTAGGGTACCAAAAAATGCGGTCAGTGGCCAAAGTCATAAGGCCCGCGAATAAGTCGATGCCCGATTTGCCAGCAAGATATAGGCCGCTCAACCGTTCATCAATCGGCCCATGGGCCACATGCTCAAATACCGTCACCATTTGCTCATCGGGCATTGTACGCCAAAGAGGGTTCATCGCGCCCCAGAGGTTGAATTCGTCCCGCGTGGTTCCAATCAGCAATGGAATGCCAGCGGTGCCCCCCGCTTCAATGGCGGATACCAGCGAGGTGGGCACCATGGCTCCATCAATCACCGGACCCCAGGGCAGGGCGCTTTCTAATTCCAGCTTTGCCTGCGCGGCCAGCAACGGCTCCGTTGGCATCTCCAGCAGCTGGGGCCATTGCTCCGGCGTCAGGTTCAACAGGCTTAGAAATCGCTGGGTAATCGCGTGGGCCTCCTCCTTAGTCTTAAAGAAAGGGGCGCCGCTTTGCATAATAGCCTGGTGAATATGAGGTCGAGCGCTCGGCATGGTCAAGAGAACCCCGACACTCATACTACCGGCGGACTGCCCTGCAACGGTGATTCTCGTTGGGTCCCCACCAAATGCTTGGATATTCTCGTAGACCCAGGCCAAAGCTGCCGCCTGGTCTAGAAAGCCGGCATTGCCAGAGCCAGCGTACTCTGCACCAGCCAATGCCTCCAGGGAGAGAAAGCCCAAAGCACCAAGTCGATAGTTGATTGTGACAACCACGACGTCGCTCTGACTGGCAAACGAGGTCCCATCATACCATAGTGACTGGCCGCTGCCGAAAACGAATGCGCCTCCATGAATCCAGAGCAATACGGGCTTCAAGGGCCCATCGATCCCCGGAGACCAGATATTTAAATTCAGACATTGTTCGCTCTGAGCGTCACTTTTATCTGCGGCAAATATTCCAGGAGCGGGGGTTTGCACCGCCACCGGACCGAATTCCGTAGCCTCCCGCACCGAAGTCCAAGCTTTGGGGGGCTTGGGTGGTTGAAATCGTCCTTCCACCCGTGCGTAGGGCACGTTCTTCCATATCAACACACCATCTTTTTCATAACCTTCGACCGCTCCGTATCGTGTCTCTACTTGTCTGGAATTCATTTCCATCCCCCCCACACGTATTCAACCGCCTTTATCCCCTGATGTCAACGAGCCTCTTAGAACTCTCGTGTTCCGAGTACGAGATGGGTGGGACGTCAGAATTTCATCGAGTCTGTGCAATGCGCTCTTGCAAGCGCAGGGAGACCGCGGGCCATTCACTGAGCAAGACGCTGAAAACCACCGTGTGCCGAAGGCTTCCATCTCGCCGTACCCGGTGGTTCCGTAACATCCCTTCATAGATGGCTCCAAATTTTCGGATGGCCGCTTGGGAATGTTGATTGAGGTGATCCGTCCTCAGTTCCACCCGAAGCGCACCCCATGCCTCAAATGCATGCTTCATCAGGAGCCACTTTGCCTCAGGATTCACCACGGTACCCCAGACCCGCGGGGTATACCATGTCCACCCGATTTCTACCCCCCGATCTATTGGGTTAATGTTAAGAAACCGTGTACTACCCAAAGCCTCGCCGGTCGCCCGCTCGATGACCACGAAGGCATAACCACGTTGTCCCTGTTCCTCATCAAGGGCGCTCTGAAGCCAACGCGCAAGTACGTGGTAATCGGATAAATCTTGCGACATCCAAGTCCAGATGGCGGGATCCTGAGCTGCCTTTGAGAGACCTTCGGAATGTATAGGACGCAAGGCTTCTAATCTTACGATGGTACCGTCTAACGTCACCGGACCCAGTTCCACAGTGATCCTCCTTCCTTTCGCTGTTCTATTTGGAATCTTTCGTGCGCGCGGAGGCATTAACACGGTCCGTAATATTGTCGACATGCTCGGCCACCGACGTGACGCTCGGATTAAAAGATGACGAGTCAAGTGGTCTGACGTACCATTCGGTCGCGATACTTAGGCCCTGTTGAGTTAAAAATTCCCGCTTATTGTGGTCTAAATGACCCGATACCACCACCACCTGTGTTGCTCCCCACTCTCGACGGGCCCTGTCGATGGCCGCGTCTAACAGTTCTATCCCAACGGTTTCCCAGTCTCTACCCCCTTGGACCCAGAAATCATCCACATAGCAGGACGGGCCTCCCGGATCATAGACGGCTGGTGGTGCTACTTGGATTGCGATAATAAATCCGGAAATGGTCCCCAAAGAGTCTTCATGAACAAGCGTAATCACATCTTGTCGATCAACCTGATTTGCGACAAAGGGGCGGTGCTGGAAAACTGCGTCCTCGGCCACCCGCCAAAACACGGGCTGATACTGAGCATACTGAAACCGCTTTTCTTCCGCTAGTGCGACTATCGCGGAAACATCATCGGGTCGGGCCAACCGGACCATGTGTCTCTTCCTCGTCTTTAGAATGTTCGCCTGAGCAGTCCCAAGCAATGCGTGTGAGAGCGTCTCAAGGTAATGCTTCCAACCGCTTTAGGGCTTGCCGAAACCTGAATATCCTCAGGATAGCAGTTCAGGACGATAGATGCCCTTAAAAATCTCCATTTCCAAAAACTTTTACCTTTATTCGAATAATTTCCGTGAGAGGAGGTGATTCACTTGTCGGATCCACTGCGTAAGGATAACCCGGTGGAAAATCCGCACGAGCGCTCTAAGGTCCGCCATTCGCGCCATCGATGGGCGGAAGCGTTGATAGCGCTTGTGGCGGTTCTTGTCTTGCTGAAAGGCTTAGCTCTTCGTGAACTCTACCGCACCAATCAAACATTGACGGACATTCAAGCGGAGATTAGCCGCTTGGCAGCCCAACGAACTCAATTTGAAGCTGAGGCTCTAGCCACTTGGCGTCCAATCGAAGCGAGCCTCAACACACTGGTCCGCCAAGTGACACTTCTTGTGCAGGAAATGAGTCATCAATAGCTAGTCGGGGCCGTACCCCATAGGTCGGCCCCGATTCTACGGCAACCTTCATCCGGCGCCTCCGCAAAACAAAAAAAGCCGCCCTCGGCGACGAAATGGTGCGCCCGTGAGGATTTGAACCTCAGGCCTCCTGATTCGTAGTCAGGCGCTCTATCCACTGAGCTACGGGCGCGGCAACATCTGTAATTTTATCATCTTGTCCTATACGGAGCAAATGAAACTCTTGGTACTACCGCATAATAATGGCGGAGGGAGTGGGATTCGAACCCACGCTAGGCGGTAAGCCTACTAACGGTTTAGCAAACCGTCCTCTTCGACCGACTTGAGTATCCCTCCGCAGCACGAACTATGGTACCATAGGTTGTTTTGCTGCCGCAAGTGGCGTTTCATGGATCGCTATCGACAAAAATGGCGGAGGGGACAGGACTCGAACCTGCAAGCCTTTTTAGGGCGGCGGTTTTCAAGACCGCTGCGTTACCAATTACGCTACCCCTCCAGCATCTTTATATTGTAACCGTCCTGCATGAAAAAGCCAAGAGACAGTTTCTTGTTGGGTTGGTAGTTAGGAACGCTCAATTAGCGCGGGTCCATGGAAGAACGGTTTCAACGCCTCCGGGATACGGACTGAGCCGTCTGGTTCTTGAAAATTCTCCAAGATAGCCGCAAACGTTCGCCCGATGGCCAAAGCACTGCCATTGAGCGTATGAACAAACTCGGTTTTTTTAGCGCCCTCGGGGCGATAGCGAATGTTGGCTCGACGTGCTTGAAAGTCCCCCATGTTGCTACACGACGAAATCTCCACATATCGACCATAGCTTGGCATCCAAACTTCAATATCATACGTCATGGCTTGTGAGAAACCCATATCACCACCGCATAAAAGAACCGTACGGTAGGGCAATCCTAACGTTTGCAGAACATCCTCCGCGTCTGCGACCATCACCTCTAATGCAGCCGATGAGTCGTCTGGCCGTACAAACTGCACCAATTCCACTTTGTCAAATTGGTGTTGTCGGATAATACCTCGGGTATCGCGTCCGGCTGCGCCCGCTTCCGCGCGAAATGATGCGGTGTATCCCGTGTAGCGAATGGGTAGTTCGCGCTCGCTGAGGATTTCCTCGCGGTGAAGGTTCGTCAATGTCACCTCCGCCGTGGGAATCAGATAGTACTCGTGGGGGACAACCCGAAAGACATCGTCTTCGAATTTCGGAAACTGTCCAGTACCAACGAGAGCCTCTCGATTCACTAAATAAGGCGTAGCCATTTCCACATAGCCACGACGGCGATTGTGGTCCAACATAAAGTTAATGAGCGCTCGGGAAAGTTGTGCGCCGAGGCCGGAAAAAACCGTAAAGCGTGCTCCGGCTAGTTTTCTACCGCGCTCGAAGTCCAATATCCCAAGCGTCTCACCCAAATCCCAGTGCGCCTTCGGATCAAAATCAAAAGTTGGAGGAATCCCCCACCGCCGCACCTCCACGTTGTCGGCCTCCGATGTTCCTGATGGCACCGAGGAGAGTGGCGTGTTGGGTATGGTTAACAGTTCGTTCTGAATACTCTCCTCCAATGCGCGTACCTCTTGTTCCAGCCCTTGAATGCGTTCACCCACCTCGCGCATGTCCTTAATGAGGTCATCAGCCGCCTGGCCGGCTTTTTTTCGACGGGCGACTTCCTCGGATACCCGATTGCGTTCGGCCTTTAGCTGCTCCATATCGGTTAATAGGGTACGCCGACGCGCATCTCGTTCTAATAGAGGCGCGAAGTCCACGTCCACCCCTTTTTTGGCTAAAAGTCCTCTAATGGCTTCTGCCTCTTGTCGTACCCGGCGGATATCAAGCATGCCCTTCATCCTCCCTATGTTGATTGAACAATTCCGCGATGGCTGTTTGGTACGGTCTCCTGACCACCCCTGCATCGGTAACAATAGCGGTGATGAGCGCCGCCGGTGTTACATCGAAAGCGGGATTATAAACATTCATGCCTT
>JAKAAL010000046.1 GCA_021802375.1 Bacillota bacterium
TCTCGGGTTCCTAGCGTGACTCCCGAGGAAGCCACATCATGCAACACGATGAAATCGGTTTCCACTTGCCGCAACACGCCAACTAATGTGGACCCGTTGTCTACTGCGCCAGCCACACTTACCCGGACGTAATCACCCACTAACGAGGCTAGATAGGCAGCAAAACTGGTGGGGAAATTAACTCCGTCATCGGAACTGCCAGAACCGGAGGACTCCTGATCTCCCAACAATAGTAACAAAGGTAACAAATCGCGGCGTTGGCCGCCCAAAAGCAATAACGGCAGCAGATCTTCTAACGATGTATTCACCGAAATACCTCCTCAATGGCATAAACGACGAAATGCGATGGATTATGGGGCTGCTTCACCATATGCTCAGAGGGTTTCAAGAGTTCCAATCGAGGTGAGGACTCACTGCGATGGGAATTATATCCTGAGACAGACCTAAATTGACTCAAAGAGTTTCATATTGGGTGGCATAGGCGGATCGTCAAAAAGATAGCGTGATGGGTGAGTGTGCTTCAAATGGATGGAGTAAAGGGTCAGGTTCGCCCTGACCCCTTCAGAACTCTCTTGTTGACCGGATTTGCCGCCCCTTATCGTCAATAGGATCGGGAGCGGGAACTTCGGCAACGATCATTGCCCAGCAGCAACAACAGCAGCAACAGGTTAATGGGAGGCCGACGGCGGCAAGAGGAATGATGGTGATGCGAGTGATGATCCATATCTGAACCCTCCTCAGGTAAGACGTGTACGGTTCGGCATAAGCTATGCATCCAATACCAGTATTGTCACAAAATGCTAGCTCTTAGATACGCGAATCATTGGAACCATGGTTGAACTCGAGGTGGAATGGTGGCTGTATGACGAGCATCGTCGCCGCTGCTCCAATAACAGTAAAAGAAGCAAAAGATTTAGGGGCCGACGGTGGCGCCTTCGATGATGGTGCGAATGACTCATGGAAGATGGTACACCTCCTAAAGCGATAAATGTGGGGTTTCACCGCATCATATTCAAAGGTTCCCTCGGATGACACATTGTGTCAGGGGAAACATTTTTTGGGTATGGTTTCAGGGGAAAGCCGAACATCCCCCCTAGGAGATAGATGACCTTCACTTTGTAGGTTGACCACTGCAGGAAGTGGCACAGAGAATGGAATGGTTTCCAAGTATCCAAATGATGAGATAACATATTGTGGATTTCTTTACTCAATCGGGATAAAGTCTTCACTCCAGTGCTACCGTCACTGCTTATGATGCTTAATTTTGGATATCCGCATTTGGTGATTGAAATCCTCCTGTCGCTTTAACATCGCTGCAATGGTGTGCCTGTTAAAAAGATGACCTCGGAGCCGCGGGGGCAGTGACTAGGATCGTGTTGATCCGAACATCGTTCTTCTCCGCTAGTGGCGTTCTATCACTCCTGATGGGGAGCGCGTGGCTTGGTCGTCCCGATTTCAGCGAGACGTGGGGTTAATCGCCTCACCAGCCCATATCAACCCCGTAGTATGGCGATGTCTTCAACGTCCATCCCTAACCGATCCCCGCTTTTGTAATTTGCGGCCGGCGTTGGAACTGCGCTGGAAAACGACAACGGCCCTTTCCCGAATTAAGGTCTTCCCGGATCCCGGTGGGCGTTGTGTTATAGGTGGCGCTGAAGTGGGGCAACATGTTGGCAAATTGCGCGTGGTCCGCGGTAACCACGCCAGTCACCGCGGCCGCGCCTCGTTGGCGCAACCTCACCTGATCGGGACCGTGAACCGGGGGCCGAAATAGTCGAACCAATTTTGTTGAGGAAATCCCTTGGTGAGTGCAGTCAATCTGGCTGAGATAGTATCCAAACTAAGGGATGGCGGGATGCCCGAGCCGGTCATCAAAGATGTCCTGGCTGAACTTTCACTGACCATCGTTCTCTTTGATGCTGACAGCGCCTTTGCCATCGGGTTGTTAATTGCGTTGACTAAGAGCTTAGGACTTTCGTTGGGGGACCGGGCTTGTCTAAGTCTTGGTATCACTCGCCATCTCCCCGTTTTGACCACGGACAGGGTTTGGGAGCGACTGTCCTTGCCGGTGGAGATCCGTGCAATCCGGCCTTGAACTTATCACAATGGCGGCTGTCCTCATGGCCCCTCAACGATCCTCTCCGAAAAATTGCCCGCCATGCCTGGGGAAATCCTAGGGTGTTGGTCACGTTTGGTGATAGAAAAGTAGGGTCTTCCCCTAGTGGTATCAGGGGTGGGTCATAACACTTATCCCACTTGTTGGTCATCCCTCACCATGATGCTGTTGAGCAGATAACGCCCAGAACCTCGGACGCAACAAGGTGGGTGACGTGCTCCTATCAAAAGACGTGGGGGTGCCCACGAGCGAGCTTTGCTGTGATGATGGAACAGGTGGTGCGTATGACGTAACGCCCCATTTAGCCCCTAAACGATAGTAGACACGCAACCGAGAAACTAGGCGGCAGGACAATATCTGGTCGTCCTGACAAAAGGGAATGGACACCATGGGAGACACGAAAACGACTGCCCCGGAATGGGAACCGCAATGTATTCAGGATGCGCTTGACAATCCCCCGAGACTTTGCGCTCATAGATTTCCCCGCGCTTGCCGTGCATAGGGAGGTCCTTGGCCAGTTGTCCTTGTCGACCGAATCGTTGTAGTCGGGTGCGGCTGCAGTGAAGATATGCGGCCGGTGCTTCCTTTGCTACCGCATGAATGTGGTTATTGTGCTTCGTCTCCTGGAACGCGGTCACGGTATAGGATGCTGGGCGGCTCCGGATCAATCACAGATTACGTTATAACTCTAGGGCAACATCTCTCACAAATCACTGATAGAATACGATTTGATTGCAGCTGACTTAAGTGCCAAATCAACCACACATCGCAGGTATCCTTAATTTTCAACTATAATGGAAGGGGCGACAGTTGGTTGGACAATACGAAGGGGAACGGGGATGCCGATGGCTTTATTGGAGATATTAGTGGCAATTTCTTTGTTATTTAATGTAATCGTGATGATTCTTCTGTTGACGCGTAATTTCGCAAAAAATATTCCCGATTTAATTAACCAGCAGATTGGCACCTTGGAAAAAAATCAACAGCGAATAGAACAAACGGTCCGCGCAGAAATGACTGCAGGACGCAGTGAGTCCAACCTTTCCGCCAAATTGACCCGTGAAGAAGTGAGCGTTGCATTTAAAAATTTGTCCGACTCGTTGCTCGCGAGCCTCGTCGATAAGGCCAGGGAACAGCAATCGACATTGGCGGCAATACAGCAATTTTTAGGGAGCAATTTGACGGAAATTGCGAATGCCGACAAGAATCGATTTGAAGCTTTCGCTAATGAAACTGGCAATATGCTGCATTCGCACTACAAAAACACAATACAAGTTATTGGGGAAATGGCGGCTCAGCATAAAGGTCTTTTGGACACCTTTTCCCGGCAGTTGACAGAGCTTACCCAGATGAATGAACACAAACTCGAGCAAATGCGCACCACAGTGGAACAGAAACTGGCCTCGCTTCAAGAAGACAACAGCAACAAATTAGAACAAATGCGTGCAACCGTGGATGAAAAACTCAACCAAACTTTGGAAAAACGGCTAGGCGAATCGTTTAAGATGGTGAGTGAACGATTGGAACAGGTACATAAAGGGCTGGGAGAAATGCAGTCGTTGGCCTCCGGTGTCGGCGACTTGAAAAAAGTCCTGACCAATGTGAAAACTCGAGGGACTTTGGGGGAAATTCAACTCGATAACATTTTGGAGCAAACTTTAAGCCCTGAACAGTATCAGCGCAATGTCTCGGTTCGCCAGGGATCTTCGGAACGCGTGGATTTTGCGGTTGTGTTACCAGGCAAAGACGATGACGCGCAACAGGTATGGTTGCCAATTGACTCTAAATTCCCCATGGAAGATTACCAAAAATTACTTGAGGCGCAGGAAATGGGCGATAGTGGCACTGCGGCTGAGGCGGCTAAAATGTTAGAAAATCGGGTGAGAGGCGAAGCCAAGAGTATTCAGGACAAATATCTCAACCCACCCCACACTACTGATTTTGCCATCATGTTTCTCCCGGTCGAGGGACTTTTTGCTGAAGTGTTACGCCGTACCGGGCTTTGGGAAAGTTTACAGCGGGATTACCATGTGATTGTCACGGGACCTACCACCATAACCGCACTTCTCAATAGCTTGCAAATGGGCTTTCGCACCCTGGCGATTCAAAAGCGGTCTAGTGAAGTCTGGTCTCTTTTGGGTACTGTCAAAACCGAGTTTGTCAAGTTCGGTGAAGTGCTTGACAAAACGCAAAAGAAATTACAAGAAGCTAGCAATACCATTGATTCCGCCCGTACCCGATCTCGCGCCATCGAACGCAAATTGCGGACGGTTGAAGCCATTCCTGCGTCTGAACCGTCGCAATTAGCGGGCGAGATGGATGCGGTGGTTTCCGAATAAGTTGTCGGTTAAAGGGCATTTTTATCTTGATTGACCCGGGCGACATCCGGTTTCGGTTGGCTTGGTGGACGCAACAAGGGTAAAGCAATTACCAGAGCTAAGGCATAAAATCCAACGAATACCAAGAACCCTACGTCGGTTGAACGAATCAAGGCTCCCTTCATCGACGGATCTAAAATACCCGATGTCCCCAAGAAGACTTGGGATGCAGTAACTGGGGGCAGGCTAGCCTCAGCGATTACCAGGGCCAATGTCAACGAGAGCGCCATACCAACATTACGAAACGTATAAAACATCCCCGATGCTGTACCGGCTTCCGTACGGGGTGCGGAAGCCATTACAGCTTTGACCAGAGAAGGCCATGCGATACCGTTGGCGGCAGACATCAAGAGAAGGGGAAGAATGACGGCTCTTGCCGAAAACTGGGGCCCCAAATGGCCGAGCCAAAAGCCACCGACACCCAGAAACAAAACCCCCAAAATTACGGGTCGTGCCGGACCATAACGGTCTGCTAAGATTCCGCCCACCGGACCCATCACTAACTGTGGCGCTGATAGTGGTACCAGCATGAGCCCAGCATTTAACGGGCTCAAGTGGACTGCTCCTTGAAGATAGATGGTCAGGAGAAAGGTGGTGGCAAAGAACCCAATGGAATAGCTGACAGTGACTCCGAGTCCTGACCGATAGTGATGGTGTTTGAGTAAATTCAAATTGAACATGGGTGCCGATACATGCTGCTCCGCGCGAATAAAGCCCCACAACAGCGCGACTGTGGCAATTAGCAGCGCAATGATGCGCCAGGAGAGCCAGCCCCATGCTTGCCCCATGGATAAACTCACAAGAAGCGTCACCAGTGCCAAAGCAAACGTAATCATGCCGTACCAATCTGTGGCAACGCTAGCGGATTTTTGAGTGTCAGACAAAATAAACCAAGCGCTGACTACACCAATCAGCGCGAAAGGGATAGTGACAAAAAATATGGAGCGCCAGCCTAAAGTGCTGACCAATATTCCTCCAGCCACGGGGCCAACAATGGATCCCATCACCCAAGAGGTCGAGTTGATACCCAAGGCGCGTCCCAATTCCGCTTGGGGGAACGCACGAACGATGATTGGAGTGGCCGTAGCTAAGGCCAGCGCGGCCCCCGCTCCTTGAACCAATCGGAAGGCAATTAAGAAGGTGCCTGACGGCGCAATGCCACAAAGAAAAGTGGCGACAGTAAATACCATTAGACCGGCCATAAATATTTTTTTGGATCCGATGACATCAGACCAGCGGCCCGCTGGCAAGAGAAACACGGTGCTAGTAATGATATAAGACGTTAGTGCCCAAAGTCCCACGGTAATCGTGGTATGAAGGCCAGAAACCATTCGCGGCAGACCCACCACAACAATGGTTCCGTCGACATTAGTGACAAAGGCAACGAGAGTAACTACGGATAAGATCCACCATTTTCGTGATTGTCCAGGATTCTGCATCCTAATCCCCAGTCTAGATCTAGTCATAGATAATATTAAGTATAGCGATTGGCATAGGATGATGGCTACCCAGTTTTAGGTCTCGAAGAAAATTGTATCGTCCGCAATCATGGTGTTGCCTGCTACAACACAAAGGCCAAGGATTTGGCAGCTTCCGGAGATTTGGGCCTGGTCCAGAATTTGTGCATTGCCGGATACTTTGCATTCCCCGGAGAGCACTGCCTGGCCAAATATCCTTGCATAGCCGCTAACCTTGGACTTTTCGCACACGGTGGCTTCGCCGTATACTCTCGCCGTGCCTGTAATAACCGTTTGGTCGCATACTTTTGCCCGCTCATAGATCCAAGCGTTGTCTTGAACTCGGGCTTGGCCCTGAACCACGGCATCACCAAAAACCCGGGCATTGTCTAAAACCTGCACACGATCCTGACATCTGGCGTTGTCAAATATTTGGCAGGAGCCGGATATATGGGCTTGACCCTCAATGACTGCATGCCCCCATACTTGCGCGAGTTCTGTTACTAAAGCCTCGCCACGTATTTGTGCGTATTGCTTGACCGAGGCGGCCCCTAGGATCTGCGCTTTTTCGCACACTTGGGCGGTGCGGTCAATAAAAACTCCCTCCTCGGCGTAGGCGCTGTCGGCGATCCATCCGAGTCCATTGGGATGGCGATGGGCTGGAACCGGGCCGTGACCGTCATTAAAATCAAAGACTTGCCGATCTGATTTCACGAAGATGTCCTCCTTTGCCATAAAGAGTTATGAGGTGCGCCGCTTATTGGCTGGCGGAATCCCCAATTCTTCACGATATTTAGCTACCGTGCGTCGAGCAATGATCATCTCTTGTTCTGCCAATTTGGTTTGTAAGGCAGCGTCGGTATATGGGCTATGCGGTGGTTCTTGGCGGATAATATGTCGCAATATTTCCTTTACCGAATGGACCGATACTTGGGCGGTGGTGCCAATGGCTTCGCTTAGCAGGCCAGATATGGGAAGAATGCCTTGAGGGCACGCGATAAATTTATTAGCCATAGCTCGCCGTACGGTGGATGGATGGAGCCCTACGTCTTGAGCAATTTCGTTGACCGAAAGCGGCAAGAGTCTTGGATGTTGGTCAAAGCAGAACCGACTTTGGCGATCGACAATATATGAGGCGATGGTTTCCAGGGTTTGAATACGATGCGCCAAGGCTCGCCTCAAGGAATAGGCTTGTTGAAACGCGTTCCGTAAAAACTGTTTCACGGCAGGGTCGGAAGAATGTTGGCCCATCTCATAATAAGCGGGATTGGTGTGAATTACAGGATGTACCGCATCGTAGGCAATAGCGCAGGGTTTGCCCGAAGAATCCTTAGTGGCAATCAAATCGGGGACCAAAAAAGGCACGGGATCGTTCGAAAATGCCCGACCGGGTTTTGGGTCCAACTGTCCTAGATAAGAGAGCACATGCTGGGCAATAGCGGGAGGAACCTTTAACAATTTTGAAATTTTTGGTACCGAAAGTGACGTCAGTTGATCCCCATAGTGCGATACCAATTTCCACATCAGAGTATCTGTGGCTTGGAGGCGGCTCATTTGCAGCATGAGGCATTCCTTAAGTGAACGTGCACCTACTCCCGCAGGCTCCAAGGATTGGACGGCGACCAGTGCCTCATGCACTTGCTGCATTGGGCACTGAAGGTCCGCCTTGATTTCTTCTAGCGAGAGAGTTAAATATCCGTAGTCGTCCAAATTGCCAACGATGTACCGTGCAATGTATTGAACCGTTGGGGAAAGGGAGAGGACCCTAAGTTGATCCTCAAGATAGTTTCCCAGACTTTGCAAGGTCAATGCAACGTTTTCGACCGTGTAATGGGCATTGTCATAAGAGCCCTGAGTTTTTTCTTCGTGCATGGGCCATACGATTTCCAAAACGGGATTATTCTCTTCCTCTTCCCGAAGGTATTGTTCTAGCTCCCACTGGGCGAACT
This sequence comes from Bacillota bacterium, assembly GCA_021802375.1. The sequence goes on from JAKAAL010000046.1 coordinate 7,901, forward strand.
GCAAAATCTTGAGTGATTGCTGCATGCTCGGTGTTAAAGCTAGTTTTTGCGTTTGGCTGATTGTCTGATAAAGCCCGGTTTGATGCACGGTAACTTCCCTCGCTTCCCATCAATCCTGGTTGCCGTCGGGAGCAGGAACCTGGCGATAAAGGTCTTGGAAGAATGGAGCTCAAGCATTCTCCCAAGACCCAAGACCCTAACTATTCTTCAAACTGCAAAGCCTCTTCGAGGTTTCCGTAGATGACGATTTTGTCATCAAATCGAACCATCCGACCATAATGGGTTGATGTTTCCACCTCAAACAGCGCTGGTGTCATTTCTTGGCCAAAGGCCTCACTTAACTCATTCATGTCAAATTCTAAGCGTTCTTCTCCGTCGATGCGGATCATCGCCGGATAATAGGTGATGGTGACGCCAGGTTTTTGGGACATTACTTCGGCTACTAGTCGTCCTTCGACACTGTCGTTCATGGTCACCCCGCATTTGTGAGAGACTATTGCTTCCAGTTTGTCGCGAATTACGCTCATTGTAGCACCTCCTTGGGAATATCAAGTTGAAGTTGTGCCATAATGTGGGAAAAATTCTGTTGCGCACGCTTTAGTGCCGGGGCAAAGGTCTCCGATTTTACCCGGGTTTGGGACCAAATCGGCTGCAGTTCGTGCGCAGCTTGAATGGCTAATGATGAATAGTGCTTGGCCCAATTTCCCATGGTGGTGAGATTGTGTTCACTAAACCGGGCATCCTGGCCTAGCAGCGAAAACAGTTCTATAGCATTGGCACGATTGCGCTCAAAATCACTTTCGGCTGCTGAGACCACAGTTGGAGTCACGAAATCTCCGTGAAGGGCCGCAGTTTGCATGACAAATCCACTGCGAAAAAGTTCTAGTACCAAGGGCTCAATGATGATATTGATCGCGAAGTACTGCTCTAAGTGATCCCCCGACGCCATGACAGTTTCCACCAGTTTGCGCGTTCCTTGCCATAGGGGATCATTTACCCAGTGCTCCTTGCCTTGGGTTTGATCAAATTTTTCCAAGTCCAATCCAATGTCCGCTAAATATAGCGTCAGATCTTGCGCGTAACGCAGCTTGTATGAGGCATTTGTCAAAATGGTGTTATTAATCATTTGTGTCATCCCGTCACGCTGGGCAGTCATTAACGCTAGACCTAAACCATATTCGGCATGCTTGGAGGCGCTAACGTGGTGTTCTAATATGGTGACCCATCCTTTATCAAAGTGCGCAATGGCATTTTGTGACCGGGCTCCATTGATGGCCAACTGCAGCATCTTTTCGATACTGGATTGCCGCTGATAGTGAGGACGCTCCCATTCCTCATCTACGGAACGATATTGATGCCAATCTGCGCTTCTCAGCGCAGTCCGGGTTTCGGAATATGCAGGCGTGCCATCGGCAAATGATATAATCCAGCCCTGTAGCAAATAGCGATTGGGGTCGGGTTGGACATCGACCGTGACATCTTCATAAAGCGTTGCCTTTCTGCCCTTGGGCTGATAATAATTGAATCGCCGACTGTCCCACCCGGCAAATTTCTTGGCGCCGGCCTCAGCGGACGGGCGGGCTAACTGTACTGCCATGTCTTTCACCATCCTTCGAGAGAATTTTTTGTCCATGACTCATTAGGTTGCTGCTGGAAAGAATTTGTCAAAATAGATGTGATCGACATCAATCCCTTTCATCCTGAGTATGGGAATCGTCGCGTCAATCAGGGGCGGAGGGCCACAAACGTACGCGTCAGCAAGGGAGTCTGAAGCGAAACGCGGTAAGGTTTTGGCGACTACATCATGGATATACCCCGTCTCTCCATCCCAATTATCCTGAATTGACGGTTCTGATAGCGCAGGAATAAATTGAAAATGGGGAAGTTGAGCGCTCAATGTCGCGATTTTATCCAAATAGAACAGATCATGCACGGTACGTACACCATAGTAAAAGGTGATGGGTCGGTTAATCTGGTTTTCCGCCAGGGTGTTTAAGATGGACCACAGCGGCGCCATTCCTGAACCGCCACCCACCAGTATTATGGGTTGATCGCCGTTCTCCCGCAGACAACAGACCCCGTACGGCCCTGTGACGGTAATGTTGTCCCCAACTTTTAAGCTAGTGTTCAGCACTGTGGAAAACGCACCGCCGGGATAGACCTTGATCAGAAATTCCATCAACTCTGAGCGCCCAGGGGTATTGGCCATTGAGAACGACCGGGTCACTCGCTGCGCATCAATAGTGAGGTCAACATACTGGCCAGCCCAAAATTTGAAGGGGGTGGGCTGGTTCCATTGCAGCTGCAATAGCCTAATATCGTGGGTGAGCGACTCTATCCGTGATACCTGTGCCGCATAGCTTTTCACCGGTATGGCTAATTTGAGAATGTCTTCGTCGTAATTCAACAATTCTACCGTTAAGTCGCTGTAGGCCAGGGTCCGGCATAATAGGACATACTCCTGGTCCCGTTCGAATTCGGGAAGAGCGAAAGTGGAATACCGCAACAAGTCAATATCGCCACTAAGTAAAATGGATTTGCAGCTCGCGCATTGACCTTCTTTGCATCCGTGCATGAGCATAATTCCTTGGCGGAAAGCGGCTTGCAACACGGTTTCGCCTTCTTCTACATCCATCTCAATGCCAATCGGTTCTAACCGCACCGAATAGTGCATGGGTGCATCCCCCTTAGGTGTATTGGCAGGCAACCTAGAGGCTTGGGTAGCACCCCCGGGTTGCCCTAGCATTAGATGCGGTGCACGGTAAAACCCTTCTGGTATTCAGCAATATGAGCCTGACGAGCCTCAGGCGTCATCGCTCTTAAGTCCAGCAAGGGGCTGCGCAGTTCGTATCCTCGGACGTGGTCTAGCGTCCACATCTCCCTATCGTCGAAGTGCAAATGTGGTTGAGGTACTAGAGTCTTCCCATCAGAACGTACAAAACCCAGATCTTGAATAATGTCTGCTAAATCCCACCCATGATAAACTTCTTCCCATTGCCGGCGACCGCTGAATCGACCCATGGCTGGCGTGGGACGGCCTTCATATTCGATGGCAAAAGCTACCTTGTGAGTCCATCGGCATTGTTCGGAGCAATAGGTGTAAAGTTGCCCATCGACTTCGTCCACCACCATATCTTCGCGAATCAGACAGGGAACAAGGCAACTCCAGCACCGATGAGGATATACATATCCAGTGTCAGCAAACACGACAGGAGTGCCGGGGGTGGAAAATTTGCGATAATTCTCCCACCATGCCCCGAACTTGTTGTACCATCCGGGATATTTGTACTCGAACCACTCGAAATCTCGTTCATCAAGCGGGTCGATACGCCAAAAGTTTACCGGCCATCCGGCTGAAAAGAATTGAGCTGTGTAGTGGACGTAATCTTTTTTGATGATGCGGTCCCACGCTGCTTGAACGTCGTCGTGATGAATTTTCAGTCCGTATTTTTCCAAAGGCAGCAGATAGCTGCGATAATAGTCGTCAAATATCCACCGTTGCCAAAGTTCGGCGTAAGATTCGCGATCTTTGCTGCGATCTTTGGTGCCATATTCGATAATGGTGCCAATGGCGGCATCGACAATCGCGTGGTTTTGCCAAAAAGCGTAGCGTATGTCGCGTTCCAACAGTTGGTGATTATCCGGGTCGGCGAGTACTGACATCAAAGTAGAATGGCCATTGCCGATGTGGCGAGATTCATCGGATTGCACCGATAAAAAGACGGTAGGAAGCGCGTAGTCACCATTTCGTGCCGCTTCTGATGGCATGGCAACAAATAATGTGTTGGTAAAAGCGGTTTCTGCCACTACTTGCAAGTAAATATTAGTCGCGGTAATGGCGTCCCCCGTAATGAAGCCTTCAGCAAATTGGCGGCCGATAGTGGTGGCATAACATTTTCCGAATGCTTTTTCGGTAATGTCAAACCCCGCCGGGTCAATGTAGTTCTCCATATACCACTTCTTTAAATTCATCTGAATCGTCGAGTGCCGCATTTCGTCTATCATCTGAAGAGTATAGCCAGTACGCAGATCGTGTCCGGGTACGACGTTGGCCTCAATCGCCATGGACCGTGCGGCCGAGATTTCGGGGAAGGGAATAATCGCCAGAAACAGTTTCATCCACTCAATCCATCGGGGCTCTACATCACGGAACATGTTGCCCCGCAGACCGGCATCAAGCGCACCATATACACGGTTGTCTTTTTCCTCCTGCATAGGAAAATAGGAGCGCAAAACTTGCTTCATTGGATCTTTGGGAGCCTTGGAGAATTTGTAGTCTGTGGGATACTTCATTGATTGCTGGGCGTAGGTGGGAAGCCAGCCTAAGTCAGAAATTCGACGCGTGGCTTCGGCTAGGCTAACCCCTCGTTGTGCCGTAATCTTGGATAATGATGTGGCCATGTTAAACCCCCTTAAATGTGATCCAAAGGTCGGCTGAAGTTATTTGAGAGATACGAACTACTCTCACATAAGAAAAGAAGCAAACTTAATGCCAAAATATTTGTTGGAACGAAAACCTCTCACTTTCAGTAGATAGTGGCATTCTCCGAGATCGAACTGTAGTATCCGTTGTTGCAACAGCCATGAACTGTCGAGGTTTGCGACACCATGGGGTTCACGCGCATGGCATAAGAAGATTAGGGTACAACCATGATAATACCGGACTACATGGGTGCCAATATTTGGTGACTACGCGCTTCCTAC
>JAKAAL010000047.1 GCA_021802375.1 Bacillota bacterium
AATCATGGGATATGAGAAAGCGGCCCGCAAAGAGCACCGTCCCCGGTGCAGGCACGCCAAGAAGAATGGGCGTTATAAGGCGAACACACATTGCAATAGGGAAGAAAGGATGATCCATGATGCATCATGTTATCTATTTGGCCACAGCCGCGACCACCAATGTGGGCGCGACAAAGGCCGGCCAAGCCATTTCCAGTTTGATGGGCTCCGCGGGCACGTGGATTAGCGGTTTAGGTATTACCGGCGGAGGGCTCATGATAGCCTACCATGCTCTCATGCGCAATCTGTCGGGAGGCGATGGCGCCACGGACGCGCATCATCTCCAAGCGATGAAAAAGGTGATTGTCGGCACCGCCATTGTGGCTGGTGCGGGGGGGATCGCCCATTTTGCCGGCGGGCTGTTTTAAGCAGGAGAGGGCGGCCGGGTATTCCCCGGCCTCATCCCCTCAGGGAAGGAGGTGGCAGCGGCAATGGGGAATCTGATGATGACGGGCATCCAGGTGGTGCTGACGAACATTGTGGGGGGCATGCTGGAGATTGTGGGGATTATCGCCCAAGCCATCGGCGGCCTGGCCATCGCCCAGACGCATCTGCCCTGGATCCACGGATTGCAAACGGACCTTTTGGCGGTGGTGTGGACGCTTTTGGGGGTACGTGTCGCCTATGAAGCGTTAACGCGCTATATTCTATGGAATGAAGGTACGGCGGATCTCGATGGCACCGCCCTCTGGAAAGGGATTCTCCGCACCATGATCTATGTGGCCTTAGCGGGCGTTTTGGCCACGACGGTCTTTCAATGGGGGCTGGACCTCGGTACGATGGTCATGGCGGCGCCCATGACCGGGGCGGTGGGACAGCTGCATACGGTGAGTGCTGACATCGCTACCTTGCCGTCAGCGGTCATCGGGTTCAATTTAGCCGCGTTGCTGGCTCTGGTGGGCGGCGTCGTCGCGCTCTTGGTCATCTTATTCCAGATGGCCATCCGGTCGGCTGAACTCATCTACTACGTCCTCGCGGGGCCATTTTTGGCCTTAGGCCAACTGAACCTCGATGGGGGGACCTGGACGGCTTGGTGGCAAGGTTTGATTGTGTTATCTTTAGCACAAGCGTGGCAGCTACTCGCTTTAAAAGGCATGATCGGTACCACGCAATTCATTACCTCCCAAGCCGCCGGGTCGACCCTGAGCGCCGTGCTTCACCATGGCGGGGCGACGGCCATCATAGTGGGGTTGCCGCTAGCCGACGGCCGCATGGTCGTGATGATGTTGCTGTCGCTGCTGCTGATGATTGGCTGGCTCATTGTCGGCATCCGGGGACCCCATATTCTGCAACAATGGGCGTATCGTTCGGGCATGGGCTCAGGCATGATTTCGTTCGGAGGCTTCGCTAGTCGTCCGTTTTTCCAAGGGGCGCAAAACCTATGGGCAGGTGCTGCGAGTGGTACTCGTCTGGGTACGTGGCTGAAGATCACACCGGGAGGTGATTAACATGCCAGCAAATCCGAGCCGCTTTCTCATATCCCATGATTGGGATCCCAAAACCCCCTTGCGAGAGTGGTGTACCTGTCCTCATTGCCTAGTCGTGTGGACGCATAAAGAAACGATGCACGACAAAGCCGATTGGGAGTGGGCCAAAGCGCATTATTCCGAACCCACTACCTGTTCGGAGTGTCACACTATCTCTGTGCCCATTCGTAAAGACGAGCGCAAAAGCCTCCCTTTTCGTATGCGTAATGAGAAACGCCGTATTATCAGCGGTCCCGAACCCGATTCCGAGTCCCCTCCTGTTGAGACGGCGGAACCGCCGTCGGTCCGGCGCGCCCCCTGGTGGTCACGCAAATCCCGAGAGGAGCGTGACCTCTAATGGCAGAGGATCCGGCTAAACGGTATTTGATTCCCACGCCCATTCGGCGCGGCTATGAGTTTTTTTCAGGATGGGGCATACCCGAGGTGGCCGTGGCGCTGGCGGGTTTTCTAGTGGGCAGCGTCTGGTTTCTTCTTGGGGGGCTTGTTGAGATGTCAGTGGCCTTGCGCCTAGTAGGCTTTGTGGCCCTGTTGGCCATCGGGGCCTTCTTGGCGTTGCCGCCGCCCCAGGGCGACCCGCTTTACCGTCGGATTGTTGCCGGCTGGCGCTTCACCCATACTCCCCACCGCTACCGGTATGACTGGGGCCGTTCCGATTGGGATGATTAATCCACCACCATGATCGCTCAGCCCGGATCCCTAAGGGACCCGGGCTCTTGTATGGCCCGCCATCATAAACAACCATCCCCGTGCTAACCCATCAGCATATTCCGCCTGACCGCGGGTGCGCAGGATTCGCCTCTCTAGGTCCTTTCCCTCAGGCCATCCCGAGAGGCTTTTTTCGCGTGTCTGCGATTTCTGTCTGATAAAAGGAGCTGACGACCATGGCTTTACGCAAGTTGCATGTCCCCTTCAAGTCCGCGGCAGCGGAGCACCGTGCGGAGTCTAAGAACTCTTCCTCCGTAAACGCTCCCCGCCACGGCGTCCCGGCGGCCATGGCGGCCCAGGACTGGCTGCCGCTGCAAGATTTGCACGATGGGTGTTTGGTTCGCCCCGATGGCGCTGTCGTGGCCGGCATCCAGATTGCCCCTTACAGTTTGTCTTTGAAATCAGCTCGCGAGCAAAGCCAGGCCATTGCGGGTCTGTGGGCCGCCTTAAATGGTCTCACCGTTCCGTGGCAATGGCTGTCCATGTACCGCCCTGTCGACTTGGATCACTATCTCACGACCTTAGATGCGCAGCTGGCGACAACCGATGGGCGCCGGCGCATGGTCCTCCGTGACTATATTCACTGGGTCAGTCAGATGGTCCGGGCGGGTGAAACGGTGGAACGGAAATATTATTTGCTCTGCACCCGCACCGGTCCGGATGCGGTGAACGATCACCACGCGGCACTGCGCACGCTGGAGACAAACCTGGGCCGGATTCGTGGGTTGCAGGCCACGATGATGGATGATGCGGCGTGGCGCGAACTCCTGTTTCTGACCTTTCATGCCAGTCAGGCTGCAGTCGAAACCGTGCCCGACGGCTTCGCCCGTCTGGCGCCCCTCTATCACACCCATCCCGCCGAGGAGGCTTAATGATGTCAAAAATGCGTGCGGTGGAGAGCCGTTATCCCACTAATGCTCTGAAAAATATCTTTGCCCCCGCCGCCCTCGATTTCGGACCGCAACAGATTCGCATTGCGGATCAGTGGGCTAAAGTGTATGCCATTCAAGCCTTTCCGCCCGCCGTAGAGGCAGGCTGGCTGACGGCGGCCGCCAATTTGCCGGGGGTCACGCTCAGTTTGCACGCTCTGCCGGAAGATCCCCTCACGATTGTGCAAGACCTCAATCGCCGCATGGGACAATTGGCCGGGCAGCTGGCCGTGTCCAAAGGAGGACCCTTGCAGGCGCAGCGGCTGGAACGCCAGATCCAGGATGCTCAGATGCTTCTCCATCAGATTGATGCCGAACAGCAAAGTGTGTTTCGCGTCGGGGTCTTTTTGGTGGTGACGGCCCCCGATTCTTCCACCGGGGAACGTTTGGCTCGGCGGCTGGAGGCGTCTCTGGCCGCCCAAGGGATGCGGGCCCGCCCCTTGGTGTTCTTGCAGGAGGAGGGTTTGCGGGCGGCGGGCCCCTGGGGTCTCTTTGATACGTCCCTCCAAGGGCGAGCTCCGCAGACCTGGCCTGTTTCGACCATCGCCTCTGCGTGGCCTTTTGGATCCGGCGGTATTAACCACGGCGCGGGCATTGTGCTGGGGCATGAACTGGATCAGCACGCCGTGGGGGAGCTTGTGCTGCTCGACCGCTGGAATCCTCCGCCGGAGACTGGGATTAACAACAAAAACGTCAACCTCCTCAGCCCTCCGGGCGGAGGAAAGACTTTCGCCGCCATTGTGATGCTGCTGCGCGAATGGGCTTTGGGAGCGAAAATTTATATCCTCGACCCGGAAAAGCGAGAATACCAACATGTGTGTCGCGGTGTGGGGGGCGACTGGCTGAATGCTGGCGGTGGTCTCACACGCATTAATCCCTTTCAACCCCCAGCAATGAAGACGATGGATGAGCACGTCGGCCTCAGCCCGCTGGCTGCTCACACCCAGTGGCTCCAAACGTTCCTTCATCTGCTGATGCCCGGTCTTACGCCCATGGAGCAAGCGCTGTTGGCGGGGGCAGTGCGTGAAACCTACGAAGCCGCCAGCATTCCGATGGCCGTGGACCCAACGACCATTCCGAACACCGAGTGGCCGCACATCGCCCACTTGTACGCCGTCTGTCAACGCCATGCCGAGACAGAGGGGTTATCGGAGTGGAAAACATTAGTCGCCCTGTTGCAGGAGGCGGCCGTGGGCGCCCTGGCCCCTTTGTGGGCGGGCCCCAGCACCGTGCGTGTTGACGCGACCGCTGATTTCGTGGTTGCCGACCTCATGGACCTTCAGACGGCCCCGCATGCGGTTAAGCGGGCCCAATATTTCAATGTCTTGGGCTACTTCTGGAATCTCATCCGCCGCGACAAGAGCGAGAGGAAAATCCTCGTCGCGGACGAAGCATGGATGCTCATTGATCCCCAAAATCCGGACACCCTGCGTTTCCTCAAAGAGGTGGCCAAGGTCATCCGCGGGTATAACGGCAGCTTGATGGTAGCGACCCAGAATGTGTTTGACTTTCTCGCGCCAGCTGTGCAGGCGGATGGTGAGCCGGTTTTAACCAGTGCCGCCATCAACCTGCTGCTACGGCAAGATCAAAAAAACCTCGACTATCTGATTCACTTGTTCCATTTATCCGACGCGGAGCAAGACAAGCTTCTCAATGCCCACCGGGGCGAAGGCCTGCTCATCGCGGGCAACCAGAGGACATGGATCAAGGTCGAGGGTGCCCCGCATGAAATGGCGTTTATGCCGCCGGATCGCCCCGACAAATAGCGCATGGTTCCCGCGCCCTCGACCCCTCCGGGCCGGGGGCCTTTCACGTCGGGCGGTCCCCAAAGGGGCCGCCCTTACCATACCACAGGGACTTGGATTCAGGTCCCAAGGGAAGGGAGACTCGTCACCACATGAGCCAACACGATCCCATAGATCGCCTTGAGCACCTCGCCCAGCAAGAAGGACAGCGGCGCCTGGTGTGGTGGGGCTTAGGTGCAGGTCTGGGTTGTCTCGGCCCGCTGTTTGTCGTTCTCGTGGCCGTTCTTGCGGGCGTGGTGCTGTTGGCGGGTGCGGGCCATTGGTTGAGCGGTCTTTTTGGGCCGTCACCGCCCGAGATCGCGACCCCTACAAGCCGCCCTGCCGAATGGCTTCAAGCCGCCACAGCGGATGCGGAAGCCCAGGGGATTCCCAACACGCTGGCTCTGGCCGTGATTAATCAAGCCAGCGACGGGCAGGTTTTTGGCGATCGGTGGTATTGCAGCAATGGGTACACTACGGGCGAGGCCTGCCATATTGCCAATGCGCACACCCATCACGTGGGCATCGGCTACGGGCTGATGGGCCTGGACGGTAAGGACATCCCTCGCCCTGGCAATCAGCATTGGCACAGTGTCGCATGGAATCTCCAAGAGGGGATCGGACAACTCGCCATGGCTCTCCGAGGACAATCTTACTGGGCAAGCGCCCTCCAAGACTTTCACGCCACGGTGCAGGCCCCGCCCGGATGGTCGGACTCCGAAAACTATGCTCAGACCATCGAAGGCCTCGTGGGTCGCTATGACGCAGGCCCCACACTGGGGGCATGGGCGCTCGCGCCGTGGAGCCACAACACCGGGCACTTTGAAGACCCGGGTCAGACGTCCGAGTGGGTGTTTGTGATTGGCGCCGCTCCCACAGGCGCTCCGTTCAGCCATGCCTGGCGGCCACCGACCGTGACCGTGACGTTTAATCCGAAAACTGGCAAATCCGCACGCACCGTGCAGCAGCACATCCTCTCGGGGCATGCTTTAGCACTGCCAGTCCTCGTAGTCGGCACGCTCAAAAACGGCCACCGGGTGACGTTCGATCTGTCCACGGAGAATCCGAACATCCCCGTCTGGGGAGGCGGTACCGTGTTTGGTGCTCGGGTCCCACTGTCGGGGCCTAATGCTCTAACCGCTATAACGGCCTATTGGTCGACCCACGGCCTTAGCGACACCATCCAATGGCCAGAACAATCCGCCAGCACGGTTTCCACCGTGGCCCATGTGCCGCCTACTCAGGCGGTGCGGGAATGGTGGCCAGCGATCCAGATGGCCAGTCAAAAAACCGGCACGCCCGCTATATGGATTGCCGCCGAAATGATTAACGAAGACAGCTCGGGTCTGCCGAACGCGGGGCCAAACGGTCTCGCCGGGGCCTACGGATTGATGCAGCTTGAACCGCGCACAGCGCAAAATTTGCCGGGGTACTATCCCGGGGCCCGGCAAAATCCCCAGGAAAACCTGATTCTTGGCGCGGAATTGCTAAGGGCCAACTATGCCATTTGGCACTCCTGGCGGTTAGCGTCTGCGGCGTATTATGGCGGTCTGGGCCATATGGAAGCCGATGGCGTATATCCTGGCATCACATGGGCGCAGGCTGCCCCCAAACTCGCGACGGTACCGGATCCCACGAACGGCAACACGCTGACCATGGCAGAGTACGCCAACAACATTGCGGCGAGCAGCCAAACGGTCGCGGCCATGAAAAACAAATAACGAAAAGAGGCATGTTCGATGACCACAAAATACGCGTTGGTCCTCGCAGTCGGTGTAATGGCGATAGGCGGCGTTCTTTGGGTTGTACTCCATTCCCGGTCGACACCCACGCGGGCGGCCCGCGGCATCCCCCATTCGACCACGCACAACCCAATGGCGCGCAAGACTATGAAAACCGCCGCCGCTCCCCCCACCGCCGTATCATCCTTACCCCCAGTTCCTGTTCTGCTACAGAGTGGGTCGGCGCGCGGGTCCGCTATCACAAGCTATGAGGCTATCAGTCACAATGCGGCACCGCCCGTGACAAATCCGATTCTTACCGCACCCGTCCCCTGGCAAACCGGGGCGACTTGGGCCGTGGTGCCGGAGGTGGTAAAGGAAACACTCTGGTTCGGAGAGCAGAAGACGCCCGGCGGGCCGTGGACATGGATCCCGTCCACGCTGCCCGGCGCGTTATCGCCTCAATTGCCTCGGCCCGTCTATCAGGCGTTGGCGTGGGCTTACGATCTCCATGTGGGCCAATCCGGGCCGAGCCTTGGCGGCACGGTGTCATGGAATGCCATTACCGGGCAGGTGGGTGAACCGGTAGGCTGGACCCTAGGCAGCTTTTCCTCTCCCCACGGTCATTCTGCACTGACCCTTACGGTATGGGAGCCTAGTGAGACCGGCGTGTTTACCGGGTTATACGGCATGATCAGCACCTGGACGGCCCAGAATGCGACGACGGGCACGCAGGCGCTCGATATGATTGTCCCCGATACGCATAGCCTCCAAGCGGTGACGTCTTACGCGTTCAATCGCGGAGCGTAAAGTCTGGGTCCGCGTCTGATGCTCAGCCTCTGGGTTTTCAGAGGCTCGGCATGGGAGGCGGGTCTTATTCGTGCCTCTCCCACCTCGAAGCGAGGTGGATACTACACGAAAGGAGTGGTGCCCTTATGGACGGGTTCCCGACTAGCCCGCGGCCTGCTGACGTTCAGGCGATCTTAGCCCATCCGCAGGGACCCCAGTGGACCGCCTTGCCGAACGGCCACGGCCAGCAAATCCAGATCGGACTGCCCAATCAACCCGTACCACCCATGGTCTCCCCGTGGGTGGCCATGGACGCATGGAACACAGCGCAACGCACAGTGCATGTGAATTTTCAAGACTTAGTGACGGCCGTGACGGCTCACGCGACGGGGACGATCACCCTGACCCAATCAGCGAGCCCGGACGTGTTTCTGGAGCACCTGCACGCGATCTTGCCCCAAACGGCTTTGCAGTCTCGGGATCGCGCTCCGTTTCCCGGGTTTGAAGCGGACACCAGACACTGGACCGGATGGACCGAAACAGACTCCCGCACATGGGCCATGCCGCAGGGTTTTGTGGCTGTTCCGCCATGGGGTGATTTTCCTTACCGCCAGGTTGGGGTGAATTGGCCGGCCCATGCGGTGTTGATTTTCACGGAAGGCGATGTCTCGATCCATCAGTTCCCTGACCCCACCGACTTTATGGCTCATTGTGCAGACATTGAGCATTGGGTGCAAGAACATGATCGCAAACCGGCAGCGGCAATGCCCCACATGCGTACGCACCCGCACGACACCGAATTAGAACGGGACTAACATCCAGAGAGGCCCGGCCCCTAAGGCCCGGGCCTCTCTTATAGCCTCCGCCCGAGATTGAGAAAAGCGAGAAGCCTCGGTCTCCGTAGGGAAACGACAGAAATGAAAGGAGAGACGTGCATGGCACGCATGGCTAATAACTCATTGGAGACCCTCCGCAACATTCCCTTGAATTCCGTCATTCCTTCTTTGTGGCCGGGGGCGCATCCGGCATCGGATGGCGGCCGCATTACCCAGTGGCGCTTCCCCGACGGTCTCAAAGTGAATGTGCTGGCAGACAATCAGGGTTTCGTGGCGTGGACCCACCGTGTCAATGGCCAGCGGGTGAATGCGCAGGGCCCGTCGCAAGGGCACGGGGCCCTGGATTTGGTGATGGCGGTGGAAGGCGGCACGTTCCAGACTGCGCTGCACCGCCTGATCGAGGGGAGCCCGTCCCTGACCAGAGACTCCGCCCCTCTTCCGCCGGCTCCGCAAGATTCCGCAGCCTTCCGGCTGCCCCCGCGGGATTTCAACTCCGAAGCCAATTGGCGTCAAGTCCGCCGCTACCTGGTGGAGGAGCGAGGCCTGCCCCCCTGGCTGGTCCGGGAGGTCTATGAAGCCCATCAAGTCTATGCGGGCTGGGGCCACCGCGCCGGAGGCTTTCTGATATTCCCCTGCCGGCCGTGGGATCAGCAAACGGTTCGTCCTCATGGGCCCGAACCCACGGGTGCTATTTTACGGTGGGCCCAGCCAGGCACTCCTCCGCCAGACAAGTACTTCGGACAAACCCATCCGACCGCCAAGGGCTCGCGCAAAGACGCCGGCTGGTGGCAGATTGGGCAAGGGCGGCAATGTGTCATCGCCACGGAAGCTCCCATCGATGCATTAACGGTGTATGCCGGGCTACATGCGATGCGTTTCGCTCACCACGTAACGATTGTGGCCGGTGGCGGCCAGGGCGGGTTTACCGCCCGCCAGTGGACAGGCTTTCCGACCGTCGTGGTGGCCACTGATCGCGATGCGGCCGGGGATGGGTTTGACACCACAATTCGCAGCCAAGTGACCCGCGAGCAAACGGTGCTCCGCCTTCAACCGCCTGCCGGCTACAAAGACTGGAATGAGGCGTGGCGTCAGGATGTTTCCACCATGATGAAGACCTTGCAAGGCGGCCTTCAACCCGCGCTGACGCTTCGTCGAGACCGTGACGCGGGCCTGGATCGCTAAGGGTTTGAGACATAGGGACCCTCATGGCATTGCCCAGGAGGGTTCTTCTTTTATCCGCACGATAGATCAACCGGAAAGCGGTTTCACGCGCAGTGCTGACGGCCGCAGGCTACCGGACTGGTCACATGTGTCTTCTTGCGAAAGGAGGACTAGATCCGTGCTCCATCCCACCCACAGCGACATGCGGCACGAACGCATTCGGACCAATGGGCATGACACTTGCACGATTTCAGCGCGCTGGCTCAAATCGCCCGCCCTGCTGGGGCTCCGGAAACACGGGGCGGCAGGCTACCTCTTCTCTTCCCTTATGGGAATCATGCTGGCCGGAATGCTGGCGAGTTGTGGTGTCGTTCAGACGACCGGAGGGTCTTTTCCAGCGTCAGTCCCGGCCAAGATCCTCGGCTCTACGCTGTCGTGGATAAGCGAACCGTCAGCGGGCTTTGCTCCCTGGCGCACCGTATTGCGTCAGACTCGGACGGGCGTGGACGTCAATGCCTATCTCCTGACGGATGCCCCCTATGTGCATGATTTGCGCCAGATTGCGCGCCGCGGTATCCCGGTTCGCATCATCCTGGCCGCGAATCCCTATCACGATGCGGCTGCGATCGTCGATGAGAAGGCGCTGCTGGCCGGCAGTCGGATCCAATGGCACTGGGCTCCATCCCGTTTTGATACGGCGTATGCCACGGACCATGCCAAGTATCTGATTGTCAATCCCGGCACCCCGCAGGCGGTGGCCATTGTGGGCTCGCCGAATGGGACATGGAGTGCATTTGAAGGCGATAACGCCGAGGATGCGATGGAAACGTCGCGTCCGGCCATCACCACCGCCCTTACCCAGGTATTTCAGGCGGATTGGACAGGACGACCGGCGGGACCAGCTCCTCGTCACACCTTGGTCTTATCACCGGGAGCTCAGTCCGTATTCCTGACCTTCTTGGCCAGTGCGGGGCC
Source organism: Bacillota bacterium (assembly GCA_021802375.1). The sequence goes on from JAKAAL010000047.1 coordinate 10,427, forward strand.
AGTAGCCGTCACGGCCGAAGAATTAGGCGATGCGCCGGCGCTGTATCGCGCCCTGGCCGATCATGGGTCCAGGGCCCGGTTGCTGGTGTCGAGTCGCCTGCTGACCTCGCCCACCGCGCAAAGAACGGTGGCTTTTCTGCGTCAGGCGGGGGTGCAAGTCCGCACTCTACACCGTCCTTATGTCCATGCCAAATTGCTGGTGACAGACCAGCAGACGTGGGTAGGCTCCCAGAATTGGTCGGCGCCGTCTTTAGACAATAACCGGGAAATGGGGATCACCACGGTCAATCCCACCGTGCATGCGCACGCGCTGGCCTGGTTTAACCAGCTTTGGGCCCGCGCCGTCCCGTGGCCGGCCCGTTAAATCCCTAGGGAAGGAGGAGGAGAGGGGTGGCAATGAACGCTCTCCTGGTTGTCGCGGTAAGTATGATCCTCGCCCACGAAGGGGCGCATGTGTTGGTGAACCGACTCCTTGGCGGGCAGTTTCGGCGGGTGGTGTTTCGCGGCCTGGCCGTCGGCGTGGAACTCATCGTCACCGGACTCTCGCCCACTGCCGTAGCATGGACACTCATCGCGGGACCGTTGGCGGAGGCGCTGGTCGCCGGTGCCGCAGCCATCCTGGCCCCCCGGGCCGATGCGTGGTGGCTGCTCCTGCTGGCGGTGCAGTGGGGGGCCAATGTAGTGCCCTGGGGATTTTTTCCCAATGACGGGACCCGGTTGTGGCGGCTTTGGAAGCCCGATCGGGCGTCTTCATCCATCATGTGTCAACGAAAGGTTGGGGATCTCTAATGTGTGAGTGGTCCTGTAGGGCGATGACCTTTTACACGATTCCGGAAGTCGCACAGATTCTGCGGTGTTCTCCGCGGACTGTGCATGCCATGATTCAGACCCGGCGCTTGCCCGCCATCGTCGTGGGCAAGAACCGCTACCGGATTTCGCAGCAAGCGTTGCACGAGTTGTTACATCCCCCGAAGGAGGAGACGCCATGAGATGGTATCTCAGTGGGCCAATGACGGGTTTGCCCGATTACAATCGGGCCGCTTTTCATGCGGCGGCGGCGCGGATTCGCGCGGCGGGCCATGAGGTCTTGAATCCGGCCGAGCTCTGTCCGCCCGGCATTTCCTGGGAGGAGGCCATGGCCATAGACTTAGCGGCTTTAGATACGGCGGAAGGTGTTATTACGTTGCCAGGCTGGGAGCGGTCGCGCGGTGCCCGGATTGAGGTGCAACGGGCCCGCCAACAGGGGCTACCTGTGCATGCGCTGCGCCATTGGTTGCAAATGCGCCACGATGCCCGTAGCGCACAAGAATTAGAATACGACTGATCTTCCCTTGGCAGATTGCATAGGCAAGAGCTCGCCTTCAAGTACACAGATGGGCTCTTCCTCTAAGACTTTAGGCTCGTCGCCACAATCGGGGGCGTTATGCTTCGACGCGGCGGCGCAAGGGCCTAACTTTTTGTCAGTCTAGGACGTGGCCTATTCATGCCTTTACTTGGATGAGCTCAGCCATGATATATAGTAAAATAAGGTAAGCATATCATACACTCAACATCCATTGACAATGGGAGTGACGGATCGTGCCTAAGGACCATATCGTATTATCCGCGCTACACCCGGGTATGTGGATTCAGTATCGCACAAACAAACAATGGCATTATGGGCAAGTTAAGAGCTGGCACCAGAAACATGACATGACGATGGTCACCATCGCAGAATATCCGTCACAACACCAGATCACACGTCCTGGGTTGCACCTATTTGCGATGTCCCGGGAGCAGATACCGCTACGCACACAGCCGGGAGTATCCACGATACGCCGTCATATGTTACAGATAATTGACCAATGGATTACGCAGGGCATAATTCGTGTCGATCCGGTACCGAGGACGAGGGGATGGAGTTTGGGTGTGCGACCCTATGCGTGGTCTCAGTGGACGCAATATTTTCCAGAGGAAGGACCGTCACACGCCATTTATTTTCTCAGGGGCTGTCTCAAAAGGCTCTTACCCTAAAATTTTCTCCCACTTGACCCCTAAAAATGAGGAATGAAGGGAATATTTTCCTCCACTACG
>JAKAAL010000048.1 GCA_021802375.1 Bacillota bacterium
ATAATATTCGTGGCGATGGTGGTCCCCAAAACTATGGTGTCGACTTCCCGAAGAAATCCGGTGAGATCACGTCCAGTCTTTTTCGCGATGCGGCCCAATCCCTCTAAAACGCCTTGGTTGAAATCGTCTGGTGTAGTAGGAGCCTTCCCTATCTCAAGATTTCCCTCGGCGTCGACCGCCACACAATCGGTAAACGTGCCGCCAATATCTACTCCAACCTGATACGTCATGACAGATTCCTCCCTGCCTCACTCTTCTCGTGGCGGAACCAAATCGGTATATCCTGAATTCTTTTGGCACTGTTACGTAAACCGCCAAAATTTCCCCGTGCCAGCCCTGACAAAGCCTATTCATCTACCAATGTATCCAATCAATGCTAACAAATTTAACATACCATCCGGTCCGTATGTTGTCAACAATCATATTGTCGTGATAGTTCTTTCAATTTTGAGATGATTGGCAACCTCGTGCCTTGTTTTGTACGCCTCCCAGACAAGGAGCATAGAATTTGAGGCAATATAAGCAAAACGCCCCCATAAGCGCCCTGCTGGGGGAAGAGATACTCATAAAATAAGGCCGAATGACTATGGGCATCCCTAGGTTCGGACTTATCTACCCAAGCATATAGGCCTCGGACCCAGGCGTTCCGCTCTTGGCGCAAGGGTTGCCCGGGGATTGCCGGTTCACAGCGCTACGCAGCAGCGGATTGGCGGACAGTCGTCCCTCCGAACGGTATTTGGCAATACGAGCAAAACGATACCTTCAGAAAGCCATAAATTTCTCGGAACATGGTAATTACCCACCAGAAAGCAAATTCGTGACATATCGTGCAACACTGAACGTCGTCTAGTTATTGGGGGTTGAACCGCTTCCAGGACCATCGAAACCTTGGCTGGCTCATGATCGTGACCTGGATGGCGCGGCGTACAAAAAATACCGGGCTTGAGACGGCACAAGCAAATGGATTCATGGCGCAGCCATCACCGGTTTCTGATTATCCTCAGGGGTTGGCCTAGCATTTGAGAAAGGTGATTTCCTGAGTGTGCTTAAAAATCCGAATTAAGATAACTTGGGTCGCGGAAAACGTCACGAAATGTGCAAGTTTAACACCGTTACCACCATATCTTGGAATTACGCAACATCCACAAAAAGGCGACCCTTCGTCAACAACCCTATGCTTTTAGCCCGGTAAGAAACAATTTGGCAAACAATTCGCCGATTTCCCCCGATGTCAGGGATTCGTTGGCGCGAAACCAAGTATACATCCAGTTGGACATACCCAGCAAAGCCAAGGTAGCAATGTTAGCTGGGATATCCGTTCTAAATACACCAGCTTCTTGGCCTTGGCGGATTACGGTTTCAAAAATTGCCTGGTATTTAGCCCGGACTGTTTTAATTTTTTCGAAATACTCCGGTTGCAACCTATGCATCTCTCTAAGGGAGACAGTAACTTCTTCGCGGAAAAGGCCAATGGATTCCACCCCATCAACGATTAAGGCCTGCAGTGTATCCCACGGCGGCATTCCCTGGCCCAAAATAGTTTCTGCATGAGTCATTTCGTAGCTCACCACTTGGTCGTGAATATGGTAAAGCAGATCATCTTTTGAAGTAAAGTAATAATAAAACGCTCCCTTGGTGACATTCGCCGCATCAACAATATCTTGTACCGAGGTAGCGTCAAATCCACGCTGCGCAAATAGAATTATCGCGTGGCGCAACAACCGCTCGGGAACTAATTCAATTTGTGACATGCTGTCTCCCCCTAAGTCATTTAGCTTAATTCCCCATTTTATACATGATACAACACCGCCATGATACGCCGAAGACTGCAATCAGCATTTTAACTCTTGACGAGTTATTCCAAGCGCCGGATGCTTCTTGGCCCATCACACCTTTCAGAAAACCATTCCGCCCATCGCGACGGACTCCTCGGCGATCAAAATGGTTCCGTAACCGTTGCACCATCTCTAGTTTACCCTTCGGATGCGGGCTTCCCGCGTTGGTAATCCGAACGCTTTTTTTGCCTGCGAAGCGCTCCGCGAACGGGACTGTTAGACCAGTCGTTAGACCAGTCGCCGGACAATTTCCTTCTCATACAACCTAGGCTAGAGAGCCATGTGCGTAGCACCACCGAAACCGCCAAATCTGCAGATCATCCCACGGTCGCTCCTTGATGTCGTACAGACTGGGGCTCACAAAGGGGCTTGGCCAATGTTTATGCCGTTTTGAAAACCGGGCTACCGATTCTTGGATAATAAAAAGATCACGCCGGCGAAACTGTTGAACCCCATCAAGCGGTTACGTAAGAACGCTCTGCAACGGAATCCATCGTCCTCATAGTCCACGATACACTCAATGGCACGCTGCGACGACGGGCGGGGCATCGCTGAACCTTGTCGTCCAAATAGCGTGAGCACAAGATTCCGAAACCCGGGGTCAGAGCGCACTACGCAAGCAGTGGCCGATTGAATAGAAAGAAAGCTGTCGCTGGTGGATTAAACAGTGGCATTTCACGTGGAAAACCGGAGGGAGTCACGCCGAAGACCGCAATTAGAAGTTAAAACGGACGCTATGTTCCGTCTTGGAGCGTCTCAAACCCGGTCCGGCCAGCCGGACGGGCGATAGCAAAATTCGATGGATTTCTTGGCCATAAGAGCGCTGACGATCCCCGAGTGAAAACCTTGTGGCGAAGATTTCGCCAATTCGTCGTGGGGCTACTACCTTCAGGTTACGGAACCGATGTCTCAGTCCTCTTGCCAACCGTTCTGATGAGCGAGTAGCCCCCGGGGAGTTGCACCCCGAGGCTTTCCCAGAACCGGCCATGAACCTCTCTATCGACGACCCATGTCCACCGGGGTGGGGCCGCCTTTGCGACGAATCCGGAGATTCATCGGTAAAGCGATGGGATGCCCGCCCCAGGGCGGGCTCCAAATCACCACCAACAAGACCAGCGCGCCAATATCCTGCAAGCCCGACATGCCGACCGGGATACCGGATCCACGCACTAAAATCATGCGCTCATTGCGCAAGATCGGGAGCGATCACTGCGGACGAAAACAGGCTCGCCAACGACATCCGCCATATCTCCATCACCACGTTCCTCCTGGACCGTGGCGGGGATTGCATCCAGATTGTTATGATGCCATAATAAAAGAACCTTTGGGTGGTAATTTTTGGTACTCCCTACCAACGCCATGCCACTCGGAACTTCTGTTTGTCACCCCCTAAAAACAGTGTCGAATTTTACGAAACTTTTCAAAGTTGAGTAAAACAAATACTCCAGTCTATATTCATGGCAACCTCACGTTAGTTAGCCCTTATTAAGCCTCTGATAGAGCCACAATGCGGGATGAAGTGCGGAAACTTCCGTATATTGGTGCAAATGAAGCGCGCATGTGCCGCTATCCACCAACATCGACTCAGGCTCGGGAGTAAGACATAATTCCTCAAGAGCTGACTTGGCTGATTTGCCTAAAGCCGCTGCCGCATCTTCGTGCTCAGCCTTAAATGCATACGATCCTGCCGCTCCGCAACAAGCAATGCCCAGCGGAACCGGTATAGCACTAGTCAATGCCGCCAACTGCTCCATCGCTCCTTCTCCTTGAGCCACCTTGCCGCGGCATGTGGTATGCACCAAGACTTGCCGACCTTTTTCAGATACCTGCGCCCAAAATTCTTGGGGTGCATGTGATACAATCCAGTCGGTCCACGGCATGACCACCGTAGTCGGGCTATCCAAGCCCAAATAACGCGGCCATTCATCGCGGATAGTGCCATCGCAAGTCGCATTGAGGGTCAGTAACGTGGAAACCGGGGTACGGTTCAGCGCATCATAAGTGCTGGCAGCAATGTCTTTCGCGTCTTGCAGCCGCCCGCTGGCATATGCCGCTGCTCCACAGCAGTGAGCATCCCGAGGCACCAGTTGAACCTGATATCCTAGCTGATTGAGGATCCACACGGCGGCCTTTACGGTCTCCCCGCCATAGTCTCGGTTGAAACAGTCTACAAACAACCCGATCTCTCGGTTCGGAACACTTTGGTGTAGTGAGCGGAAGATCCGGTTTTTTTTCGGATAATCAGCCTTTCTCGAGAGTCGAAAGGCTGTAGCGAAAAGTCGCGGCACTTTATCAGGCCCTACGGGCAATCGTCCTATCCAATGAGGGTGGGATAGGGCAAAGTCTCGCAGTCGACCAATTTTTGACCGGTAGCGTCGATGGCGGTCTTTATGTTGAGCAATAAGATGGGCAACCGGAACCTGTGCCGGGCAGGCTTCTTCGCAAAGTTGGCAAAATGTGCAATCGTCCACCGAAGCATCTGTTTGCTGAAAGTCGGCCGCCACTGCACTTCGCCACCACTCCGGTCCCAATGCCTTAGGCCCGGAAAACGCGGAATCGACCCGGACAATTGGGCACGCGGCAATACACAACGAGCATTTGAGACACGCATCATCATTTAGCAAGGCTGACCTCCTGTTGCACAGAGTGCCACCACTTCAATACCGAACCCAAGACTTGCCCTGCACCTCCATGAAGGTCGCCGTTCCATCTCCCGGAGGACCGGCCCACCACATCATAGTTCGAGGAATCTCGGGCAATTGACAGCAATGGCAAATCTTCGGGATCGCCGCTCCATAAGATGGTCTCCCCTGTCGCCGTATTAGTCACGGTATGATCCCAATTCACCCGCAATCCGCCGCCTAATACGCCACCGGTGGCCAAAACTGTCCGCCCCGCAAGCACTCGACCGTCGGTTAGCCACACACCGTCGTTACTTATTCGGATGGCCTCCCCCGTTAGCAAACGGACTCCTTGACGTACCAAAAATTTTTGCCAGCGTTCTTGAATCCGAATCCCGCCCAAAGCCGGAGCAACCAGCGGAATCTCTTTGACCTTCCGTCCTAACGCCAAACTTAAGCGATTTAAGAGCTGTTCAGTATGGCGGATCCCTATGACTTGCGGCAAAAGCAGTGGATTTTGAGCATCCGTGCCCACTAGTGCTTGCTCCAGATCGTGCATTAGCCAATCCATCCCGACTTCCGTATCAAAGAACCCAGCCCAATGCAAGGCCGTCCAACGCGGAGACCAATTTCCCGGTGCTGGCCGATACCTTGCCTGCGCCTCGAGTCCACTGCTCAATTGATACCTGGCGGTCCAACTTTCTAAATCCAAATCGGCAATGCCATGCCACGACACTACCGTAACCGGCTCCGGTATTCTGCAAGCATATTGCCAGTTTGGTACGACATAGCGCGGATACAGCACGCCCGTGGCCGTCGGGCTTAAGAGGTTTGCAGCCATCACATCAACCTGAGTCTCCACCCCAATGCCCGCTAATATTTGCCTCCAGGTATCCCAACCAGACAGCCATTGGTCATAGGACAGATACCGCGAAAGAACGTCGCGGTGATCTTCAGGATGCGTGACCGGCCTCAATTTGTGATCCACACTATAAAAATCTAAGGTTCCGCTCCATAAGGGAAACGAACCTTGTCCATGAGACACCACCGTGACATTGTAGCCAGCGTCCAGCAATAACGAGGCGGACAACAGCCCTGACGGTCCTTTGCCCACCACCACCCACTCACGACTCATTTTGGTGGCTCCCCCAATCCCTGAAAACGAATGTTGCGTTGCAGCAGCCACTCCACCGCGTTGTCACCCCAGAGTGCGGATAACATGCCACGTTCACGCTCTTTTCGAAATTTCAGAAGCTCCTGATCGCTTTGATCAATCCCCAGCTGATGGCTCTGCCATGCCGCTACTCGATGGCCGCAAAAGGTTCCCTGGCAGGGCCCCATGCCAAACCAGGTGCGTGTCCGCAAATCTGTTAGCGAGCAACCGGAATAGTGCTGTATTTGCCGACTCGATACTCTTTCGCATTCACACAGCAAAGGTTCGGCGTGACCACCAGCGCCAACCCCCTCTACCCGGGGGGGCAAGGGATGATCCTGGGTTTGGCATGCCGTGGAGTAATGCAAGTATCCTGCAACCCTATCCGCCACTTGTTGCGCCATCAACCGAAACGTGGTCCATTTTCCCCCAATGACGGAAAATGCCCCTGATAATGGATGCTCTACGACCACAAAATCCCGGCTGATGTCTCGAGTCGGAGTGCTGCCGCTACCCGGTGCCCGATATAGCGGACGAACTCCAGTAAAAGCCCGCAACACTCGCCACTGTCCCATATCGGGAAACATCTCCTGACCTCGCTCCATTAACTCGAAAACTTCTTGAATGTCCGGTGATGGGGCTGCTGGCAAATCGGTTTCCCGGTCGGTGGTTCCCCAGATACTGATGTGGTCATGAGGAACTAAAATATCTCCATCTCCAGGCATGTCTAGCCGGTTAATCACTTGGGGTTGGTGACGATGAGAAAACAACACCATGACACCACGCGACAGTGTTAAAGGCACCGGATCACCCCATAGGGCCGCCACTTCCCCGGCCCAGGGACCAGCCGCATTCACCACGGCATCTACGGCCAATTCTTGGGTTCCTTGAGCAGATTCGAGAATCACCTTGCAAATCTTGCCGTTTACTTGCGCCGCACCAACCAATCGGGTATGGGTCAACACCCTGCCCCCACCCGATTCAACTCCCCGGGCAAGTGCCTGCAATAACGGATACCCATTGATCACACCATCGTTCACTGAAAAAACCCGACTCCAACGAGAGTTGAGTCCTTCTACTGCGACACTAGCCGCCACCGGAATGTGCACCGCCTGACAACCTTGTTTCCATTTGTCGATGAGGCGATCAGGCACTTCAGGGGGAGCAGCAAACAGCCCTCCAGTATCCTCAATGTAGGAAGCCGCGATGCGTCGCAAGCAAAGGTTCTCAGTTTGGCATTGGCCCGCCGCTACCGTATCAGTCAAGACATATCTTGCCCCACTGTGCAAAAGGCCATGAAAACGCCCCGAGGTCCCATGAGCCAAGTCTCCTTGATCCACCACCGTCACCGGTACGCCTCGCAGCATGAGATCCCAAGCTGCCCCAAGACCAGTTGCTCCTGCTCCCACCACCACCACCAAGGCAGCATCTCCCCTTCACGGCAAAAGCCCGGGGCGCCCCCTAGTAAAGGGACACTCCGGGCTCTCCATTTCTCAACCCGCAACCAATTGTCGTCTTCCCTGTATTATACGATAGGCGCCGGGATCCAGGCAAACGCCACTTCAGTCAAGAGTTTTTCTCCAGACTGTAATCTGCCGCAAGATGTCTTGCGGCAGCGGTGGGCAACCCATAATCACCAAGTCTGGAGGTCGCACACTGGCCACTCCGCTATAGCATGCGTACGCACCTTGAAACACTCCACAGCCCGCTGCGCAGTCGCCCAAAGCAATCAGCCACTTGGGCTCCGGAACCGCATCCCAATCCTGCATCAAAGGGCGCTTCATAGTATCGGTCACGGGACCCGTGACCACCAAACCGTCAGCGTGCCGCGGGGAGGCCACCACATCTATCCCCGAATGCTGCATGTCATAAAATCGATTGCCAAGTGCCGTTAATTCTTGCTCACAACCATTACAACTGCCAGCATCCACATGCCTCAACTGCAACACCTGGATCGATTTGCCCACGAATCTCAACTCCTTTGCCCCCATAATATGTTCCCACCCTAGCGATCTAAGCAGCTATAACACAACTCAAAACTTTTGTTAATTAAAGGAAAGTCTCCCACCGCGTTGCCCGCCACCGCTTTGGACAGCAGTGGCCAATTACGGAACGTGCCGGAACGAACATGGTAGCGAATGACCTTCCCGCGATCAACTGCTACGATATGGGCATTAAGTCCATGAGGGGATTCAGAAAACGTAGCCGCCTGACCGATAAGATCTGTTGGTGGTTCCCAAAAGGGCAACGCGCTATGAATTTGATACCTCTGCAACACCCATTGCATCAATCGCCAAGAAGCCTCAACTTCGTCTAACCGTACCTTGAAGCGCCCCGAGACATCGCCTGACGTTTCGCTGGCATAGTCCACATGCCAACCATGGTAGAGTGGCATCAGTTGTCGGGCATCAAAAGTCAGCCCCGACGCGCGCGCCACAACGCCCTGACCACCGAATCGCAACGCATCGCTTTGACGCACCATCCCTACTCCCTTCATCCGGTCTTGAAACCCGTGATGGCCTTGCACCAGTGACCGCCATGGCCGCCACTCACGCTGCAACTGGGTAATCAGGGCTCCCAAAGCCGCGGTGTCCATAGCCAAAGATTTCCCCGGATGGACGGTATCAAACAACAACCGATGGCCAAATATGACCGCGAGACCGCGCTGCCATCGCTCTTTCATCGTCAACGCCTTTTGGTTGGCCACCGAAAACCCCACACCGGCAGGTATTTGCGCCAGGTCATTGAGATGGCTTAATATGCGCTCTGATTCCAACAACAGGATTCGTTGCCACTTGATCTCATCAGGGACTTGATAACCCGCCATCTCCTCCACTGCCATGGCCAAATTAGTCTGGTGGGAGACGGTGTCGGCGCCACAAATCCGGGAGATTAAAGGCGCCACGGACCCGATGAGACGTCCTTGCAACTGGCCTTCCACCCCGCGATGGTTTTGAAACAGGTGAAGATCTAAGTGCAAGATGTTTTCCCCGATGATGCTGAAGACAAAGTGACCTGATTCGATAATTCCCGCATGGGTCGGCCCCACTTTCATAATGGTGACGCCCTCGCCCTCCACCGTCTGTTCTGGATTATTGGGTGCCACCTCACGCCATGGTGGTTTTTGCGGTGCGTTCAGGCCTGCCATCGGGTAAAATTCATCCGGCCACCTGGGATTACGCACCAAAGCCCGTAAATCAGGATGCCCTTGGGGCCGATAGCCAAACACATCGTGAATTTCTCTTTCGTCCCATGCCATTTCCGGCAATTCCACTGTCAACGACGGAAATTCCAAGCCATGCATATCCCAGTTGTCCTGAACAATCTGCCCACTAGGCATGAGCCAATGAACGGCGATATGGCCTCCGGCAAAAGCCGTCACTCCCAGCACATGCGCTCCCAAATTTTTTCGTCGAACATTGTTGGTTATCCACTCTTTTTTTGTCATCAGCGCCGCAATCATGCCATTTCCTCCCCAAAAGCCGCTGTGCTCGAACTGTCCCCACTCGCTTTGTTGTTTTCATTGCTGCTGTACTGGGAAAAGTTCAGCCCTCCCCAGAGACCACTCAGAAGATGGTACGTTAAGGCGGCAAACGTCACCAAAAGAGCCAAACTCAGCACGATAATAAGCCACACTTGGTGCGTTTCCCACATGGCATGAAGCATGATCCATTCGCTGTAAGCCAGGCCCAGAGGTGGTATTCCAGCCAGAGCCAGGATACCTAGAGACCAACTCACCGCCAATCCGGGATGAGTTTTGGCCATGTCAGTAATCTTTTCCAGCCGTTTACTGTGGTATACCGCTGATAGATGACCGGAAAGATAAAATAGGGTGGACTTAATGGCCGCATGAAACACCAACTGTAAGAACGCTGCCAATTCTGCCAATGGGGTACCAAGGCCAAACCCAATGGCCATAATGCCAACCTGCTCAATCGATGAATAGGCCAGAAGTCGTTTGATATCACGCTGAACCAACAAAGCCAAGGATCCCACCGCAATCGATAGCACCCCATAAAATACCAATAAATGGGGCCCAGACAGCAACGCTGTCGGAGGCTGCGGCACCGCAGCCACAAACCGTTCGATAGTGACCAAACAAAGACCCAATAGGGCTCCCGATAAAAGTCCGCTGACAGGAGACGGTGCCTCCGAATGCGCATCCGGCAGCCAGGTGTGAAACGGCACCAACCCGACTTTGGTGCCAATCCCGCTCACAATAAAGATGGTCGCAACCCCGCGCACAATGGGGGCAATGGCATGGTAATGGCGAGAGAGGTTGCTATAAGCCAAGGTTTCCCAGCCTAATCCTTGAAATCTTAGTCCGGCGTATACAAAAATGATCCCGATCAATGCCAAGGCTAACCCCACTGATGCAATGACGATATACTTCCAAGCCGCCTCCAGTGCCCGCCGGTTTCCCATTTCCACCACCAAAGCCCCGGACGCCAGGGTAGAAAACTCAATGGCCACCCACGACACCATTAAATTTTCGGCCAGCACAATCGCAGCTAATGCTCCCCAAAACAAGGCCCACCAAATATAGTAACGTTCTAGGCGGATGCCTCGATGTTCCCTCAAAAACCAGATGCTATCCCAGGCACTGGTGGTGGCCAATACGGTGACCACCAACAATAAAATGTCTTGCCAATCGCCGTGGAAAACCTGAGAATACGTAGCCACTGCCGTCACCACCAGCACCATCGTTACCCAAAGCGCAATGACCAAAGCGATTTTGCGAGCCCTCAACCACACCCCCAATAAAGCCAAAACAATCACGATCAAGGGTCCCAGTCCATATTGGATACTCATTTTTTACCCCCTTAACCGTCGTAGTGCTACAACATCAATCGTCTTAAACTGACGATGGATGCGGTGACTCATCCAGACCAAAATAGCGGCAGCTACCAACAAATCCACCAGCATCCCAAATTCCATGAAGGTGGGTAAAGCGCCTGCCACTGACGCAGCTAGCACCACCAGACCATTTTCAATCCCAACCAGAGCGCCTACCTGAGACATAACATGGCGACGGCTAACAATCATTAACAGACCCAAATGAACGCTTGCCAATCCGTAAAAGAACAGGGTGCGATGCAAAATAATGCCGGTTGGTGTCAACAATTCGATGACATGTCCCACAGCCAGGAGCAATCCTGCGGCAACAGGATAGGCCCAAAACGGCAACGGCTGATCTTGTCGAAATTCTGTAGGCCATCGAGAGATAACACGGAACATGGATCCTGGAATCAATGCGACCTTGATGGCTAACGTAGCGGCCATGATGGCCACCACGACCAAAGACAACCGCTCTGTAGAACCCACCATAATGGTCAGCGCCATGCCCTCCATAGCCAAAAACAATAATCCATAAACCATATTCCGAGACCACAATAGTCCCACTGCCCCGGCAAATACCAAAAATCCGGCGACTGCCATCTTAGTTGAGCCCTCCCGTCATCATCAGATAAAAGGCGAGAAGCCCTAAACCCGAGGCCATCGCCAAATACGTAGGTATTTGAAAATATCGTAGCTTGGCAAACCGACTTTCAATGCCGCCCACTATCGCCGCGGTAACCATAATTTCGCTGAGGTGAAGCACTGCGGTAATCCATGGAGACTCCAATGACGGGGACAGCCACACCCAACCCAGGCCCAGCATTGCCGTATATTTAACCGCTATGGCCGCTTGATTTTCCGCCAATAGTCGCCCGTTATATTCCAGTACCGTAGCCTCATGCATCATCGTCAATTCCAAGTGGGTATCCACATTGTCAATCGGCAGCCGCCCCAGTTCCGCCAACATCACCAAGCCATAACTGACCGCCGCCATTCCCCATGGCAACAGCGAAAGATGACCCACCACCGTGCTAATTGTCGTACGCCCGGAGACAGCCCATAGCACGCCAAAAGCAGCAAACAGCGCTGGCTCAATTCCTGCCCCCAAAGTCGTGATCCGACTAGATCCCAACCCGCCAAAGGTACCCGCGCTGTCTAATCCTGCCAATCCGACCCAAAATCGTTCGAGTGCCAACAAGAAGAACAAGGTCAACAAATCATGGGGCCACGGCGTAGGTACCCGCCCCGCCCAAGGAATGGTCGCAGCCACCAGTACCATCGCGGCTAGGCTAATGCTGGGCGCGACCCGAAATATCCACGAGCTGTATTCGGGCACTGTGGTTTCTTTTCCCCAAGTCTTGGCTAATACCCAATATCCCCACCATAAACTCGGCCCGCGCCGACCTTGCAACCGCGCTTTGACAATTTGCGTTATTCCTAAAACCAGTGGGGCCATCATGATGACCACCACCACGGAAATCCCCTGTACGCCCCACAACACCGCTCTATGCCCCCCAGATGTTTCCTAATGTAAGACCAGCAACATCATGCCAACCGCCACCAGCAAATAGGTCAGATACAGACGCACCGGGCCTGCTTGAATGCGCGCAGTGGATTTTGACAGCCACCATGCCATTTGATACCCAGGACGATACAGATATCGCTCCCAGGTCGGGGTGGTACCCCCTTTATAGACAAGTCGTTCTGGGAAGTCCCGTGAATTTTCGCCAATACGGGTTAACTGACGATGGGGTCGATAAATCACCGCAAACGTGGTGCGAATGGCCTTGGTCATTGATGAGGAGGAAAACTGCATGGCCGTTGTGGCATCGCCACCACAAGCCCAACGCGGGACCTCTCGCACTTGCGATGGACGCGCCAACAGCACCAAGGCCACTACGGCGATTCCGAGAAGCACCGCGACCAGTGTAGTTTTCAAAGGAAGCAATAGGGCGACCGCATGATAAGAAGCGGCTGGATCAATACTTCCCATGACA